>DATJQC010000043.1:0-8375 GCA_035506055.1 Candidatus Nanoarchaeia archaeon
TTAGTCTATACTTTCGCGCTTGGCGGCCAGAAATATTTCGCGGTCGGTCCGGTTTTCAATTTTCGGGAAAAATAGAGAAAAAATAAAAAAGAAAAAATAAAAAATCCCTATTTGGGGATTTTTTGCTTATATTCAGTAAAATGTTGACATTTATAATAATTTATGGCAGTATTTAGATACGAGAAAATAATTTTTTTATTTTTTATTTAAATCATATGTATAGCCAAAAAGTTTTAGAGCATTTTAAGAATCCGCGCAATCAGGGCGAGATGAAAAATTGCGACGCGGTCGGCCAGGAAGGCAATCCGGTCTGCGGCGACGTGATGAAAATATATCTGAAGATCGAAAATAATATCATCAAGGATGTTAAGTTCGAAACTTTGGGCTGCGCCGCGGCGATCGCCGTGTCGAGCGATTTGACCGAGATGGTGAAAGGCAAAACTTTGGACGAGGCGCTGAAAATCACCAAAGACGACGTGGTGAAAGACTTGGGCGGCCTGCCGCCGGTCAAAGTTCATTGCTCAATGCTTGGCGTCGACGCGCTGCGGAAAGCGATTGAAAATTATAAAAAATGATTAAATTATTAGAGCATTAAAGGATTAAAAATTAAGTATATTTTTTCCTGCCATTCTTTTGTTTCTACAAATTATGGCGCGAATAAATAAATTTATGAACGAGATGATGAATAAAAACCAGGAGACAAAAACGGAAAACGAAAGGTTTCCTGTTTTGGCGGAAATAGTTGATTTTGAAGAATTAAATTCCGGCAAAAAGAAATTTGAAGAAGAAACAGTTAAATTTTTAGCCGAGATAAGTTTAAAGTTTTTTGAAGGAATAGCAGAAGCCCAAGATAAGCTGGGTTCAGCATTTCTTTTTCAGAAGAGTGATGATATTTTTGAAATTTTTGAAAAGGGAGCTCATCTTTCCAGCGAAGAAGTGGCAGGTTTTTTTCAGAAAAACGTTGACAGAAAGATAATGACTAAATTTACAGAATTACTTGATTCTAATATTGAGAAGGCTAAAGAATGGGAAGAGAAAGCCGATCAGGAATCAAAAGCTTTGTTTGAAGAGTTTTTAAATTCAATTTTGGAAGAAGGAAAGAGTAAATTTTTTGAGACCATTAATAAGATGAACAAAGAAACAAAATAATTTTAGACTTAAAAAAATGCCAAAAAATAATATCGAGGAAAAAATAAAGGAATCTTTAGAATTGATTCGTCCGAGTTTGCAGGCCGACGGCGGCGACGTTGAGTTTAAAAGTTTCGATGAGAAAAGCGGCACGGTAAAGGTCGGTTTGGTCGGCCATTGCGCTAATTGCCCGATGTCGGCAATCACTTTAAAAGAAGGGGTCGAAGCCATTTTGAAAAAAGAAGTACCCGGGGTCAAGGTAGTCGTTAATATTTAAAATTAAAGCAATAAAGGATTAAAGGATTTTTAATCATTTAATCCTTTAATCATTTAATCCTTTATTCATGATTTACTTTGATCACAGCGCCACGACTCCGGCGGACAAAAAAGTTGTCAAGGCGATGGCGCCGTATTGGCGTAAAATTTTCGGCAATCCTTCTTCGATCCATGCTTACGGACAAGAGGCGGTTTTGGGCGTGGATCGCGCCCGTTCAGCCGCGGCGAAATTTTTAGGCTGCGGCAGCGAAGAAATTATTTTTACTTCCGGCGCTACCGAAGCGAATAATCTGGCCTTGCGCGGAATTATCAAGGCTATTAAAAGCGAAGTTGCCAAACCGCACATCATTACTTCGCGGATCGAACATGACGCGGTGCTGGAACCGTGCCGCGATCTGGAAAAAGAAGGCGCGGAAGTAACCTATCTGCCGGTCGACGAGAAAGGAATGGTTGATCCCGAGGAAGTTAAAAAAGCTATCAAAGAAAATACGGTCCTGGTTTCCATCATGTATGTCAACAGCGAACTCGGCGCTCAAGAGCCGATCAGAGAGATCGGCAAAATTATCGACAAGATAAACGAAGGCCGCTTAAGCGAGTGGCAGAAGATCGGCGCGGCGAAAAAATTGCCCCAACCGCGGCCGATTTATTTTCATACCGACGCGACGCAGGCGGTGAATTTTTTTGATGGCAATGTCGATCGCCTGCACGTCGATCTGCTTTCGCTTTCCGGCCATAAAATTTACGGGCCCAAGGGTATCGGTTTGCTGTTCATTCGCAAGGGAGTGAAGATTGCGCCGATCCAGCTGGGCGGCCATCACGAACGCAATCTCCGCTCCGGAACCTTGAATGTGACCGGCATTGTCGGTTTGGGCCAGGCTTTGTCTTTAATCACTCCGGCCGAACGGGAAAAAAATAATAAAAAAATCGCTGTTTTGCGCGACCGGCTGGTCGAGGGCGTGATGAAAAGTATTCCCGATGTTATCTTGAATACGGCGCGGGAAAATTCCACGCCGGCGCACGCGCATTTCACTTTCCGCGGCGCGGAAGGGGAATCGATTTTGATTTCTCTGGATTTCGAAGGCATTGCCGTTTCCACCGGCTCGGCCTGCGCCTCCAACAGCTTGAAGCATTCTTATGTTTTGGAAGCGATCGGCATCAGCGAAGAGGACGCCAACTACTCGATCCGCTTCACTTTAGGCAAGGATAATACCAAAGAAGAAATTGATCGGGTAATCAAAGTCTTGCCGCCGATCGTCGAAAAATTAAGGAAGATGAACCCAATCTACGGAAAGCATTAAAGGATTAAATGAATAAATGATTAAAAAATTATGGAGGGGAATTTTTTAACTTTGAATGATATTAGTTCTTACAAAATCAGCTTTAATTTGTCCAATTATATTTGGCAGATCATTGTAAAATGGGATTATTTGTCGAAAGATACTGTTGGCAAACAGTATATCAGGGCAATTGATTCGATATCTGCTAATATCGCCGAAGGATTCGGCCGTAGAAGCAAAAAAGATAAAATTAATTTTTATCGATATGCCTATGGTTCAGTGAAGGAATGTTTGGATTGGAATGAAAAAGCAAGAGTGCGGAAATTATTAACAGATGAACAGTATAAATATATTTTTGAACAATTGCAATTATTGCCCAGAGAAATAAATTATCTCATTAAGTTCACGAATGAACGGCTCGAATAGTTAAAATCCTTCAATCATTTAATCCTTTAATTTTATCTTTTAGATAGTCCGAGATTTTGAGAAAATATTTTTATTATGAAAGTGTTGATAGTTATCACGAAGGCCGTTGTCGGCGGAGCCCAGACTTCCGTTTTGAACCTGGCGCGGGAGATGAAAAAGCGCGGCCATGAAGTCGCCGTGGGTTTCGGCGACGGCGATTGGCTGCCGGCCGAATTGGAAAAAGAGAATATCCCGTATCATCGTTTTTTCTGGCTCAAGCGGACGCATAATCCGCTGGCCAATCTTTTTTTTATCGGCGAGATCGCCGTTTTTTTGCGGGGTAAGAATTTTACCGCGGTCCATTTCAACAGCTCGAACGCTTTGCCCGGCGCGATCGGCGCCAAAATATCCGGCGGGAAAATCCGCACCGTTTTTACTTTCCGAGGCATGTCGATACTCGACGAACATTATCAAACGGCTAAATGGCTTAAATCGTGCTATTGGCTGTTTTTTAAATTTTTTCTTTTATTCGTCGACGTTCCGGTTTTCGTTTCGCGGGAAAATTTCGATAAGTTCGGCCGAGGACAATTGACCGCCAAGGGCAAGCTTATTTACAACGGACTGGATCCGGCGCGGCTTGACTTTGTCAGCCGCGATGAGGCAATCGGATTTTTTTCGCGACAGAGCGGCCGTAATCTGGCCGGAAAATATCTGATCGGGTCGATCGGCCGGCTCGATTATGCCAAAAATTATGAATTTTTGATCAATGTTTTTCCGCAAGTTTCAGCTATCAGGCCGGACGCGGTGGCCGTGATCATGGGTGAAGGCGGCGAACGCCGGCTTTATGAATCGCTGATTAAGGAAAAGAACTTGTCGGATAAAATTTTTTTGCTCGGCAATGTCGCCAACGGCAGCCGGTATTTGCGCGGCTTTGATTTGCTCGTTCTGCCGTCTCGCTACGAAGGTCTGGCCATTTCCCTGATCGAAGGTTTGATGGCCGGTTTGCCGCTGTTGGCCTCGCGCGTCGGCGGCAATGCCGAGGTGGCCGGAGATGAAAAGGAAATCTATGCCTTGGATAACGCGGAGGAATTTCTGAAAAGATTCGGTGATTTGCAAGAGGCGGATATTTTGGATAAAATTTTGAAAAATAACCGTCAGCAGGCCGAAAAATTCAATTTGCGCCATACGGCTGATGGCTACGAAAAAATCTACCAATGAAAGTCTTACATCTCATCACTGGTGTTTATGCCGGCGGGGGAGCGGAAAAAATGCTGCTCTCGACTTTGCCGTATTTGCGTTCCGCCGAGCAAGCCGTCTGCGTTTTAAAGGGTCGCGGCGAGATCGGGCTCAAGCTGGAAGCCAAAGGGATCAAGGTTTTTTATCTGGAGATGAAAGGTTATTTTGATTGGGGCGTGGTTAAAAGATACCGCGAAGCGATCAAAAAATTTTCGCCCGATCTGCAGGTCAATTATTTGATTCATGCCGATATTTTCGGCCGGATTTTCGCCAAGCGCGCCGGAGTAAAGAAATTGGTTTCCTATATCCGCAACCGGCATGTCAAGCCGCTCTTCCGCCTCTTGGATCGGCTGACTTTGTCGGCGGTTGATTATCTTTTGGCCAATAGTCCGGCGGTGCTCGATTTTTATCGCCGCGAATATCATTTTCCGGCGGCGCGTTCGGCCGTTATCGCCAACGGGATCGATTTATCGCCGGCGCCCGAATTCGACCGGGAAAAATTGCGGACCGAACTCGGAGTTAATGAGGAAGATTTCGTGATTTTGGCGGCGGCCAGATTGCACCCGCAAAAAGATCTGTCAACCCTGCTGCGGGCCTTATCGATTATCAAAGATAAAGGATTTGTCCGGCCCAAGCTGCTGTTAGCCGGCGTCGGTCCGGAAAAAGAAAAGCTGGAGGAACTGATCCGTGTTTTAAATCTTGTCGATGAAGTGAAATTTTTGGGAATGAGAAATGACGTGGCCGATCTGTTGCGGATTGCCGGCGCCTTTGTCCTGCCGTCTTTGCACGAGGGGATGAGCAACGCTTTGCTGGAAGCGATGAAAGAGGGCTGCCCGGCGATCGTTTCCGCGATTCCGGAAAACGAGCAGCTGATCAAGGATAAGATAAACGGCCTGGTGTTCGCGCCGGGCAACGAGACCGCGCTGGCCGAGAAAATCATGGCGATCGCCGCTTCGCCGCTGGTGGCGCAAAAGTTGGCCGCCGAAGCCGAATTGACCGCGGCTGATTATGATATTCAAAAAATAATCAAGCAGCTGGATGATTTTCTGGCCGCCCGACTGAATGCCAAGAAAAAGATTATCTGGGTCGCCAACGACCGCAATGATATTTATCTGAATTTTTTCCGGGCGCTGGGCGAACAGCATCCGGAATTGGATTTATTTTTGCTTTCCGGAGAAATTAAAGGCGAACCGGAAAGATCGGAAGGATTTTTCCGTTCGCGGATTTTCCCGTTTTCCGGCCGCCGGCTGTTGAACCTATTTTTTCTGCCTTACCGGTTAATCGCCAAGCTGTCCGGAAAGCATGCCGATATTCTTAACCTGGATTATTACCGCGGGCTGAACGCGCTTTTGAAGAGAGAAAATCCCGATCTGGTGATGGTAAATTTATACTTGCAGCCGACCAGCTGGCAGGCGCTCTGGTATTGCCTGATCCATCGCAAACCCCTGATTTTATGGGAAGAAAAAAAGTATCTGGGCCGGACCCGGGCCCGGCGTTTCCTTTCGCTCCTTCAGCTGGGCTTGGCCGCGCCGCTTTTCCTCTATGCCAAAAAAATTTATTGCTATACATCCGACGGTTTGAGATTCGGCAAAAAATATTTTCCGGTTTTGAATAAAGAGAAGATCGATTTGCTGCCCGCCTCGGTTGACACCAGAATTTTTTATAATCAGCGTCTTGCCAAGGAGGATGGTCGGCTGAAAATTTTTATCACCGCCCGCGTTGTGCCTTTCAAACGTTATGAAGATCTTTTCCGCGCGGTTAAGGTCATCAAGGAAAAGGTCGCGTTCAAATTCATCGTGAATATCCGCGGCGACCGGACCAGCCTGTTCGGCGCGGGAGCTTATAAAGTCGAGCTGGATCATCTGATCGAGCGGCTCGGCATCCGCGACCTGCTGAATTTTTTGCCGCCCGCGCCTTATGAAAAGCAGATCGACAATTTCAATCAAAACGATATTCTGGTCTTGCCTTCGTTTAACGAACCGATCGGGATCGTCGTCCCGGAAGCGATGGCTTGCGGTTTGCCAGTGATCATTTCCGATAGCTGCGGCTCGAAAACTTACGTCACCAACGGCGTCAATGGCTATATTTTTAAGACCTTCGACTTCTTTGACTTGGCTGAAAAGATAATCCTTCTGGCCGATGCCGAGCGGCGGCGGCATTTTGGGGCGGCGGCGGAACAAACGATCAGGGAACAATTCGATTCGCGCCTGGTGGCCGATAACTTTTTGAAAAAAATAAAAAACCTTCTGTAAAGGTTTTTGGCGGACGGCGGCAAAATAATCAACCGGCGGCTTGGGCCGACAAGATTATCTCGCGAAAGTTGGTTCCGCGGCCGAATTTCAGCA
Organism: Candidatus Nanoarchaeia archaeon; assembly: GCA_035506055.1. Classification (GTDB taxonomy): domain Bacteria; phylum Patescibacteriota; class Patescibacteriia; order Patescibacteriales; family WJLG01; genus JAQTUZ01. The sequence continues at coordinate 6,668 of DATJQC010000043.1, forward strand.
CTGATTGCCATTGGCCGTTTTTTTTCAGAAGCAAATCGCCGTTGACGGGCGTGCCGGCGCTCAGATTGGAGCCGACAATGAATAAACCGCCTTCGGCCAAGGAGGCAAAGATATTAGCGGCGATTTTTTTCACTTCCGCCGGAGTAAAATAAGAAATATTGAGCACGTTCATCGCCCTGATCAAATCGAATTTGTCCGGGCTTTTTTGAAACAGATCGAAACTTTGGAGATGAAAATTATTTTTAGTCGCGGCCAGCTCCCGCGCCTCGCCGCTGATCAAGGCGATGCGCCGCTTTTCCGCCGGGTCGATTTTGATGAAAAGTTCGAGCGCTGGCGGCCAAAGCAATAATTTGGCAAGGATCAAATTGATCGGATACAGGATCGCCTTTTTGATTTTAAAGCGCAGCGCTCTTTTGGGCGAATAGATATTCAAGACGAAAGGCGGCAGGATGATCTGCAGGATTTTTCCCTTTTCATCCTTAGCGATCCTTCTTATTTTATTTTTCCGGTCGGGAAAAATATCAACGAACATATTTTTGTCCGAAGCGTAGTAATCCAGCGCCGGAAAAATTTTCTCCAGCTGCAAATAAAAGTCGCGGCTGGTGCGGCCGTCGGAAACCGCCAAGTCATGGAATTTATATTTTTTTCCGCGATCAAGATTTTTCTGCAAATAAGCGATCACTTGGTCGTCAAAATCGTCGAACCGCCGGCTGTGGGTTTTTTTGTATGATCCGTCGGAAAAAGCGAAATTCAAAATCCTTTCTTCGGCAGCTTGGCGCTGCTCCGGATTTAATTGCCTGGTTTGGGCATACAAATCAATCGCCACCGGCTTGGTGGCGATAAAGGGGATGGTTTTTAAATCTGCTGATAATTGGCTAATATTATATATTCCTGATTGGTACATAAGGATTTTATAGGCTATTCCATTTATCTATATTTTATGATAACATAAAGCTATTATGCTGACAATATAAGTAATATAAGCAAAATGGAAGCCAAAAAGAAAATCTGTTTCATCTCCCTTTTCGCCTATGGGATATTCAATCCGGAAGCAAAGCTAAAATTCGGCGGCTCGGAAACGCAGCTGTATTTTTTAGCCGCAAAATTAGCTCAAAACGACAATTTTGCCGTCAGTTTCATGGTTTTGGATGTCGGCCAGGATCCGGTTGAGATTTATAATAAGGTTGAAGTGGTTAAGGCATATCGGCGCGGCGGCGGATTGATCAATATGCTTTCCGGTTTCATCAAGATGATTGTTGTCTTAAAAAGAATAAACCCGGATATTATTGTCTGCCGGGCCTTTGGCCGGGAAGTGGGAGTTTCCGCTTTGTATGCCAGAATATTCGGCAAGAAATTAGTTTATTGCCTGGCCAACGATCGGGACGCGAGCGGCGCTTTTTTCGGCGGCTTAAATGGAAAAATTTTTGCCTTCGGGTTCCGGAAAGCCGATCATTATATCGCCCAATCGGAATTCCAGCTTAGCGAATTCAAGAAAATATTTCCGGCCAAGGCGGGAAAGATCACGCTCATTAAAAATAGCTGGCCGGATGAATCGCCGGCAGCGGCAGCCAGGGAATTCGTCTTGTGGGTGGGCAGTTCGGCGGCGCTCAAGCGGCCGGAAATATTTTTAGATCTGGCGCGAGTTTTTCCCGAGGAAAAATTCGTGATGATTATGACGAAAAGCAAGATGAACAGCGGAAGGTGGGAA
>DATJQC010000044.1:0-5349 GCA_035506055.1 Candidatus Nanoarchaeia archaeon
AACCAAAACGGCCAAGTAGGACATTTCTAAATCGCCCAAAGTAGGACATTTCTATTTCCCCTTTACAAAGAAATTTCTGATATTGACAATATTTCAATACTATGCTAATATATAAAGTAAAACAATCAGCAATTTTTTACAACTTATAACCAGGAGAGGTTTTATGTTAATGTTCATCGTTCTTTTAATCTTAAGCCTTTACATCTATTTTAACATCGGATTCCTTTTGGGGAGCTATCTATGGAAAATAGCCCATCAGGCGCCGACAAATTTCCGTCAGGGATTTTTCGATTGTACCTTCTTTGCGAGAAGCGATCCTTACAAGCAATACAAATCGTACGAAACAAAACCGTGCATTCTTACATGGAGCCAGGGGCAATATGCGGGGACAATGTCATTTGGCTGGGGTCCGATGATTATTGCTCACATCATTCTTTATTGCCTTATTATCATAATCACGGTGGTGATTAATTTGGGGTCGCTTATTCTCAATCTAATCACTTGGCCCGTAAGAAAAACTTTTAAGCTCAAGTTGATTCCTTATTTCAATCCTTTCAACTAACTTTCGATCCTTACTCGGTTAAAAATAAGCGGCAGGACTTCAACTGCCGCTTTTTTATTTTCCAAAATATTTTATTTCTGCCTTAATTCTTCAAAATCTTCCGGAGAAAAGCCTAAGATGGCGGATAAATTTTTAGAAAAAATTTTCAAGCGGCTATCAACCGTAACACACCCCGTCCGCGCGGCGCGGCCACCCCTCTCCCCACTTCGTCCTGCCGAGCAGGACTTCGCGGGGCAAGCGAGAAAAGAATGATTTTCCAGCTCATCTAAAAAATTTTTGAGCAGATTGAAAATTTCCGCGTGGCCGTCGATTTCGTTTTCCCGAGTCATTTTTTCCACCAGAGACAGGGCCTGAACAGCCAGATTTATTTTTTCCAGATTATTTTTTATGGCCGGATAAAAATTTTCTCCGGTCGCGGTGCCGACATAATTAAAATCTTTGCCAACGACAATCATCAAGCGCGATAAGGTGAGCGGTTCGAGGTGGCCGGATAATTTTGATTTTAATTTTTTGGCGCCGCGGGCGACCAATTCCAATTTGCCGCGGTCGGCGCTATAACAAACAATCCGGGAATCAGCTTCCCGGAAATCGCATCGATTTAAAATTAATACCTTCGTATTGAATGTTTGTTCCATAACAATCGATAATTTTAAATTTTCAATTTACAATTTTAAAATAATTTTCAATGATTAAATTTTTAAAATTGCCTGCCTGCCGGTAGGCAGGAATAATTTAATAATTATTTGTAAATTGAAAATTGATAATTTAAAATTTATATCCCATCCAAATATTCCTGCAATAACAGCATTGCCGCCACTTCATCTCTCGCGGCCTTCAAATTTCCACCGGGCAGGGCGTCCGCGGCTTTGCTGGACAAACGTTCATCGACTAAAATTATTTCTTTGTCCGGCAATTTATTTTTCAGCTCCTCGACAAATTCCAAATATTCCGGCGCCAGGCCGTCCTTGATGCCGCGCATTTTTACCGGCTGGCCGATCACCAAAACATCGGCGTTCTCTTCCCGCGCCGTTTCCGTCAGATCGTGAACGCCCGAAACAGTCTTGAAAGGCGTCGCTATTTTAGTTTCGCTGTCGGCCAAAGCCAAACCGATGCGCTTGGCGCCCCAATCAACGCCCAGATAAATTTCAAGTTCTTTATTCATTTTGCAATATTTAATTTAAAATTTTCAATTTTGAATTTTGCCTTCGTCCCGAGCTCAGGCCGAGGGGAAATAATGATTTAATTTTACAATTTTAAAAAATTGGTGCATTGAAAAATTATTTCAAAATTGAAAATTCAAAATTCAAAATTTATTCGGTGATCACGATGTTCCCCTTCTCCGTTATCGCCACCGTGTGCTCGAAGTGGGCCGACAAAGAACCGTCGGCAGTGACGATGGAAAAACCGTCCGGACCGCTTTTGGTTTCGGCCCGGCCCAGATTAACCATCGGTTCGATGGCGATGACCATCCCGGGTTTGAGAATAGTATCGCGGATGCCGTAAGAAACGAATTCATAATTGAAAACTTCCGGATCTTCGTGAACTTGGTGGCCCACGCCATGGCCGACCAAATCCCTGACCACCGAATAGCCTTTTTTCTCCACCAGCGTCTGAATGGCAATACCCAGCTGATTAAGACTATTCCCCGGCTTAGCGGCTTTAATCCCCGCTTCCAGCGCCCTTCTGGCCGCTTGCAGCAAATGCTTGGCGTTTTGGCCGATCTTGCCTACCGGCACGGTTAACGTCATATCGGTATAATATCCGCCCAGAGCCGAATAGCTGTTTTTAACTTTGAATTTTTTCGCTTCCTTGGCGGTTACCGGATACTCCATGCCCAAATCCAAACCGATAATATCCCCATTTGCCAGGATGCGCGCGGGAATCGGCAAACCATGGACGACTTCATTATTTATCGAGGCGCACAAAGCCGCGGGAAAATACCGGCCATTGCCCATTTCATAATTTTTAAAGGACGGGCGGCCGCCGGCCGCTTCGATCAGCGAGCAGGCCAAATTTTCCAACCGCTCGGTGCTCACTCCAGGCTTGACTTCATCCGCGATCCGACGCAAAATCCGCGCCAGTATTTTTCCGCCAGCGCGCAAAATTTCTATTTCATCTCTGGTTTTGATCGTTATCATTGCAGGTATCATGTAACAAGTATCATGTAACATTATAAGATCATGCTACCTGATACATGCTACTTGTTGCTTGTTTGCCAAATCTTTCAAAATATCTTTTTGCACCTGGTCGATCGGCTGTTCGCCATCGATTCGGAACAGCATATTGCGCTGAGAAAAATAATCGAGCAGCGGATCGTTCTCGCGATGGAAATTGCGCAAACGGCGGGCGACTGATTTTGGTTCATCGTCCTTGCGCCGTTCCAATTTATACCCGCAATTGTCGCAAAGATCCTTTTGCTTGGGCGAATTTACCTCAAGATGATAAGTCCGGCCGCAAAAATAACAGACGCGGCGCTTGCCTAATCTTCTTTTCGATTCCGCGCTGCTGATATAAATATAAAAAACCAAAACATTCTTCTCGGCTTCGTGGAATTCGCCGATAATCTCTTCCAAATCTTTGACTTGGGCAAGATGCCGAGGGAAACCGTCGAGAATGAAACCGTGCCTGGTATCAGGCTGCGAGAGCCGCTTTTCCATCACTTCGCGGACCAATTTATCCGGAACCAGACGGCCGGAATCCATTTTTTTGGCGATCATTTTCCCGATCTTGGTTTTCCGTTTCATTTCCAGCCGCAATAATTCGCCGGCGGAGATCGCCGGAATTTTCAAATGTTCGGCCAACAAATCGGTTTGCGTGCCTTTTCCCGAGCCTGGCGGCCCCATAAAGATCAAAATTTTTTTCTGGCTGCTTGTCATTTTTGTTTCAACAAAATCGTTAAATAAAATTTTCAGTAATTTTCGATTTAAGATTTTCAATTTACGAATGATTATTTAATGAAAACCAAGCGGACGGGACGGCGGATTGGATCCGGGGGTGGGACTGGCCGAGGTATAATCTTTTTTTTGCGCGAAACCGGTTTTGGTCGAACCATACTTGCCTTTGGCAAATCCCAACTGGCTGCGAACTTTGCCGACCGCGGCCCGGCCCACCTCGCCTTCGGTAACTCCGCCGACCAGCGAAACGCGGGAACGGCTTTCCACTTCGCCGCCGGCAAAAGCCGAACGGGAAGTCTGATAGCCGGTTGAACCTTGTTCGCCCGAGCGGCGGGAAAGAAAAATATTTATTTTCTTTTTTTGCTCGGCCATCTTTTCCGCCTCCTCTTTTTCCCGATAAGTCAGCGGCTTTTTTTCATCTTTGGTTGTTTTTTTTGCCGGTCCAAACATAATTATCGGCTTAAACGTTCTAAAATCCGCGTGACTAATTCCATGTCCCAGCGCGTCAAGCTCTTATCGGCCGCCCTGATTTTTTCCCAAAGGTGCAGCCGGCCGGCGCGATCCAAGCCGCCGCGCTTGATGATTTCCTCGTAAGGATGAAGCGCTTCGACGATCAGATCAATGTCGTTTCTGATATTCTTATATTGATCAGTTAAGGTTATATCGGCTAATTTCCGCCGAAAACCAACATGCGGGTCGTTAAGCATAAAATCCGGCCCCGGTCCGGGCAATTGGGCAATGTCCATAGATAAATTACAAATTACTAATTAAAAATTACGAATTATCATAATGCTTGCAAAATGAGTTTTAACGGAATTAAATCAATTTTTACATATAAATCATACTACAAATTAGCTGATAATAAAAGCCCCTTACCGGGGCGTTATTAGTAACTTATAATTTGTAATTTATAATTGATTTTTACATTCCCTCGTATTCTCTCATCGTCAGCTGCGCTTCGATCTGTTTGACCATATCGATCACCACCGCGACAACGATCAGGATGCTGGTGCCGCCGATCGCGAGCGAACTGATCTGGGTGAAGGCCTTGACGATCAGCGGCAGAACCGCGATCAATCCCAAAAATAAAGCGCCGACGAAAATAATCTTATAGGTGGTGTTGGCCAGATATTCCTGAGTGTGCTGGCCCGGGCGGATGCCGGGAATGAACGCGCCCTGTTTCTGCAGATTTTCCGCGATCCGTTCCGGATGGAAAATAACTTCCGTGTAAAAATAAGTGAAAGCGAAAACCAAAATAAAATACATGATGCCGTAGACGAGCTGGTTGCTCCAGGCTTGCAGCACCCAGGTGGCCGCGGCCGCGATCCAGGGAGTTTGCGCGCGCTGGAAAAACTGGGCGATCATTTCCGGAAAAAGAATCACCGAGATCGCGAAAATGATGGGAATAACGCCGCCCATGTTGACGCGCAGGGGCAAATGAGTCGTGGTGCCGCCGAAAGTGCGGTTGCCGCGGATCTGCCGCGCGTGCTGCACGGGGATATTCCGCTGTCCTTCGTTGATAATGACGATGCCGACGACGGTGACGACCGCGAGAACCACGAAAGCAATGATGGTAAAAAGTTTGGACGGATCATAAACGCTGAAAGTCTGCAAAATATCCTGCGGCAATCTGGCCACGATGCCGGCAAAGATGATCATCGAAACGCCGTTGCCGATCTTCTTTTCGCTGATCAATTCTCCCAACCACATCAGAAATACCGTGCCGGCAGTGGTGGTAATCATGATCGAAACAACATCAAAAGCGGTGATTTGGCTTAAATAATTTCGGAGCAAAGCGATCATCCCATAAGATTGCAGCATGGCCAGCGGCACAGTCAGCCAGCGAGTCCACATGGTTATTTTCTGCCGGCCGACTTCGTCCTTCTGCATTTC
>DATJQC010000045.1:0-5527 GCA_035506055.1 Candidatus Nanoarchaeia archaeon
ATATTCCACCATAAACACTGCGCGGCTTGCAAAGAATCAGGGTCAGAACCGCTGGAAGACAATTTTATAAAATACTCTTTGAATTTATTTTTCGATCTTTCCGAAGCTTCTTCGGCCCGGTTGCCTTTCAATAAGGAAATCATGACTTGATTCGACGATTCCTTAAACGGTCTTGCCTTCGGATCCTCCGACGGCCTAGTCAGATAATTTCCGTCGCCTACAAAAATAAATTCATCTTTATATCCGATGTATGTCGTATTTTTAATCTCCGCCACTTTGCTTCCCAATACTTTACCCGAATTGCAAGACAGCGCGTAGGTAATCGCTCCTTTTAAAATATCATGATTTTCTCCCGCTTTTACCAAATCCTTATTATCGTGGCCGGTCACGCAATCGTCGTTGCCATGACCATTTAAAAACACGATGTCCGGTTTTAATTTTTTGACTCGGCCAGCAAAATCATTCTTATTAGCCTTCTCTTTGGATAAGTCTATCACTTCAAAACTCTTATCTTGCGCGAAATAAATAATCTCTTCAGCCCAAGCCGATAGATATTTTGTGGTGACATCATGTTGCGGTCTGGTTACGATTATTTTCATACGGCAATTCCGCTTTTAAACGATCTCAACCATTCCATTTGGATCTCGGCTAACTTTTCACCCACGCTATCGCCAGCCTCCACGCTTTCAACCAATTGATCGCGCGTAAAACTTCCCTCCGACCCTAAAGAGATTATCGTATCCTTCGACAAAACCGACAGCCGCGCAATCACCAGCTTGCGCACTTCTTCGTCGGATAAAACATTAGAAGATTTTTTTTCTTCCATATCATCAAATTATTTTTAATTTTTCCAATTTTTCCAAAATAACCTTGCTTAACGGCGTATCAGATTCAACCTCGACAAAAGCCACGTTCCAGGTTATGGGCTTGCCGTCGTCTAAAACCAAAACTATTTCCTGCCTTATTCCCAGCGGAATATTGGCATATATTTGCAAAAATTTTTCCTTATTACCCATATTATTATCACTAACTTAAATTATACCACAAATGGATATTTTTCAAATCAAATCCGATAATCAGATGTTTTTTATTATTTTTCCTTAACTTTAATCTTCCGCGGCTTGTCCTCCGACCTGTCCCCCGTAGCTTTGGCAAAGGGGGAAGCTTTAGCGAAGGAGGATTTTTCTTCATACTTGCCGTCGCCGTTGCATTCCTCGCAATCGCATTCTTCGTCATCATCGCCTTCACATTCATCGCCGGATTGCTTGGCGTGCCAGACTTTGGCGATCTCGACGACCTTTTTAATGCCTTCGCCGATGAGGAATAGATAGCCGGCGCTGGAATCGACTTTTTCTTTGACCGCGTCGACCACGCCCTCGACTTTGTCGAAAATCCGCCGCACGTCTTTGAAAATTTTAAAAGCATTGCGGGTCATTGCGACGAGATAAAACATTCCCCAGCAAAGGAAGATGGTAAAGGCGGCGACGCAGGTGGCGATGGTTAAGAGTAAAATGTCGTGAGAAGTTGAGAACATATATCAGGTAGCAAGTAACATGTAACAAGTAGCATGTAGCACCAAGCGATAATCTTACTTATCGTATCGTGTTACATGTTACATGATGCATGCTACGTGTTTAATATTTAAATAATTGATTATTCTTTACTTCTTCTACCTTTTTTACTTCGCCGAATGTTTCTTCGGCCATTTCAATCTTTACTCCGCCAATACTTTTTGCCAAAAAATTATAGAAACCGGCCGAGACAAAGCCGAGCAGCCAGCCAGCCGCGCCGGCGATAATCGCCGCGGCTAAGGCAATGAGAAATCCCAGGCCCAGATTAGTACAAATATAAACCAGCAGCTTGCCGGCGGTTTGCTTTTGAGCCAGAACAATAACCAGGGAATAAATCGAGGCGGCAAAAGACGCGATAAAACCGAACAGCGCGTAAAGCAAAGCGACAATATTGGCCAAGGATAATTTTTTGATTTTTTTAATTTCCGTCATGCATCACAGAACATGAATAAAGGAACAGAAAACATTTTTTAATTTTGTTCTCTGCTCTTTATTCTTTGCTTTAAAAATTACGTATCTGCGCGGAGTATTTTTCTTTGAGGTGATTGATTAATTTTTCTTGCACGGCATCAACTTCCGCCGAACTTAATGTCCGCTCGGGCGAAGAATATGTAACATGGAAAGCGAGACTTTTCTGATCAAGCGGCAAATTTTTTCCTTGGTAGACATCGAACAGCTCGGTCTTGGCGATCAAAACATCGAAATTTTCAATCTCGGCTTTGATGTTATTATACAGGACATTTTCCTTGACCACAAAAGCCAAATCGCGCTCGAGCGTCGGATATTTGTTGGGCTTCTCGTACATTTTCGCCGGGGCGGACAAAATCAGCTCGGTTAATTTTTCCAAATCAATTTCCAGCGCGGCGGTTTCTTTCTTTATTCCCAAAGAAATAGCAATCGCCTTGGGCAAATTTGAAACCCAGCCGATTTCTTCGCCGGAAACAATCACCTTGGCATAAGTTTTTTTGTCCGCCCATTCCGGAATCATCTCGGCGGTTTCAAAGCGCGCGGCCAGATCAAAATTTTCCAGCAGATATTCCAATTTCCCCTTGACCAAATCATAAACTTCGCTCGCCCTCGCGCCCGATTCGATCAGACCCAGATGTTTGATCTGAAAGGGCAAATTTTCCTTGCGCTCCGAATCCTTATTGATCCGGCCGACGGCATCCCAGAAAATACTGCCGACTTCAAACAGGCTGATCCGTTCGTATTTCGCCTGATTGGATTTGATATTATCAACCAGATTTTCCAAGAGATTCTGCCGCAGCATTGTCTGATGGCTGGCAATCGGATTGACTAAGCGGATATAGCCTTTCGGGTTGATCTTTAATTTGCTTAATTTTTCTTCGCCGACAAAAGAATAATTATAAACTTCTGTGGAACCGGCGCCCAAAGCTAAAATATTTTTAATCTTCCGTTCCAATCTTCTTTCTTCGTTGGTGAGCGGCGCTTTCATTTCCAAGAACGGCAGGCTGGCCGGGAAATTATTATAACCGTGGATCCGGGCGATCTCTTCCAGAATATCTTCGCGAATGGAAATATCTTTCGTCGCGCGCCAAGTCGGAATGGTTACTTGCAAAAGATGAGCGCCGCCGCTCTCGATCGCAAAACCGAGCGCTTCCAGTATTTTAACAATTTGCTTCTTGCCCAAATCTTCTCCCAATCTTTTGGCCACCCAATTCAAATCCAATTCAATCGGCCCGGTGTTAGTTACGAAATTAGAAAGATCCGCGACCTGGCTTGCCACTTCGGCAGCCGGGCAGGTTTCTTTAATCAACTCCAAACAGCGCGCCAGAGCCGCCTCGCAGATATTCGGGTCCAATGATTTTTCAAAACGCATCGAGGCTTCGGTGCGCAGACCGAGCTTGGTGGAAGTTTTTCTGATTGAAGCCGCGTCAAAATTAGCCGCTTCCAAAATCACAGCTTTAGTCGATTGATTTATTTCGCTTCCTTCCGAGCCCATTACGCCGGCCACCGCGATCGTTTTTTCCTTATCGGCGATGACCAGCATCGAATTATCCAAAGTCCGATTTTCGCCGTCCAAGGTTTTAATCGCTTCGTCTCTTTTGGCGCGCCGGACGATAATTTCTGAAACTAAAGCCGCGTCAAAGGCATGCATCGGCTCGCCCATTTCCAGCATCACATAATTTGTCGCATCTACGATATTATTGATCGGGCGCATCCCCACCGCGGTCAATCTTTTTTGCATCCATTCCGGCGATTGCTTGATTTCTATACCGGATATTTTGACTGCGGTATAGCGCGGGCAAAGATCGCTATCTTCAACCTTAACGCTCAACTTTTCCAAATTTTCAGCTTGAGGAATCTTTTCCGCCAGCATCCGTTTGAATTCCTTGGTCGTTTTCGTTTCCAGCAAAACCGCGATTTCCCGGGCAATGCCGGCAAGCCCCCAAAGATCAGGACGATTGGACAAACTTTTATTATCAACTTCAAAAATCACATCATCCAATTTCAAATATTCGCCGAACGGTTCGCCGACTTTTGCTTTTTTGCCCAAGACCATAATGCCGGCGTGTTCTCCGCCCAAACCTAATTCGTCTTCGGCGCAAATCATGCCAAAAGATTTTTCACCGCGGACTTCGCGCTCTTCAATTTTCATCCCGTTCGGCAATTCAGCGCCGATCAAGGCCACCGGAACTAATTGGCCGGCCGAAACATTGGGCGCGCCGCAAACGATCGAGAGCGGTTCTTTCCCGCCCTGTCCTGAGCCTGCCGAAGGACCGACGTCAACCTTGGTTAAATTAAGATGGTCGGAATTAGGATGTTTTTTCACTTCCAAAACTTTACCAACCACCACCTTATCAAAGCGAGCTGATTGTTTTTCAATCTTTTCCACTTCAACGGTGTAATTAGTCAATTTCGTTCCCAACTCTTCAGCCGTTACTGATTTGGGAATATTGACGAGGTCGCGCAACCAATTAAGTGATAAATACATATTCAGTAGTATAATTTATAATTTTCAATTTTGAATTTTGAAATAAGGTTTCAATTATTCAATTTTTAAAAATTTATAAATTAAAAAATTATTTCAAAATTCAAAATTGATTAAGAAATCTAAGATCACCAGACATCGCTAATCTTGCGTCATCAATGCCGTATTTTAATTGCGCTAAGCGCGAGAGGCCGAAGCCGAAAGCGTAGCCGGAATAAATTTCCGGATCAATTCCGCCGGCGCGCAAAACATTGGGATGCACCAGACCGGCGCCGACAATTTCCAGCCAGCCGGAATTCTTGCAAACTCGGCAACCCTGACCATGACATAACGAGCAAGTGTATTCGCCGTTAGTTCCCGGCTCCACGAACGGATAAAATTTCGGCCGCATGCGCAACTTCGTGTCCGGACCGAATAATTTTTTTCCCACCAATTCCAAAATTCCTTTGAGATGGGAAAAATTAATATCCTTATCGATCATAAATCCTTCGAACTGATACAAAGTATGCTCGTGGCGGGCGTCGGTGGCTTCGGAGCGAAAACAGCGCCCCGATCCTACCGCCTTCAAGGGCGCGCCATATTTTTGCATGGCCCGGACCTGCACGTTGGAAGTGTGGGTGCGCAGCAGCAGATCATATTCGCCAGCGGCATTTTTTTTATCGATATAAAACGTATCCTGCATATCGCGGGCCGGGTGAGTCTTGGGAATATTCAAGGCTTCAAAATTATAGTAATCGCTTTCCAATTCCGGACCGTCCGCTACCAAAAAGCCCAACGAAATAAATAAATCTTCCAACTCGGCTTGAATAAGCGTAATCGGATGCAGATGGCCGCGCTCGATTTTTTTTCCTGGCAAGGTCACATCAACAAACTGGGTAATTGATTCTTTCCCGGCAACTTCGGCTTTTATTTCCGCAAATTTTGCCGTCACGTCAGTCTTAATCGCGTTGGCCAACTGGCCGATTTCGCCCCGTTCCTTTTCGCCCAGGTCTTTGATAGAACG
>DATJQC010000046.1:0-4729 GCA_035506055.1 Candidatus Nanoarchaeia archaeon
GCAGTGGAATGGCCAGTGAACTGGAGCTCGAAAGTTAAGATACATATCATAGGCCAAAACGGCGCGGCTATCAGTAATTTAGTTTTTCCCGTTACTATGCCGTGTGACTACGGCGCCTCTAATCACAACGGAGAGACAGAAGAGTTTTATTTTCATGCTCCTGACTCCGTACTATATGTGGCCGGTCACAATATCTATTATGGCATGGGTGATTATGCTGCAACTAAAGATACTACAGTGCTTAGATTTAGTGAAAGCGCTGTTAGCGTCCATAGATTTGAGCGCCAGAGCGCGCCTCAGATCAATTTAAATCGTTCCTTAGGGACAAACTTCGACATTCTGGGTCGTCAAGTAAGCATATCGTCTGTAAGGGATTTTTTCCCCGGCGTTAGGATAACAAGATTCGCCAATGGCTATAAGGCCAGAGTTTCTGTGAAGTAGACAATTGGGTTATTCGTAATCTGCACTGAGCAGACGAATAGCCCTTTTTTATTGGCAAGATTAAAAAGTATTTTAAATTTTTGCGTTATGGGTTATAAGTTATACGTTACATGCGCTCTTGACAGATTTTTTGGAAATGTTAAGATTAAATCAATTAAAAATATCCGATATCCGACTTCCGACGTTCGATATCCGATATTGCCATAGACAGCAGGCAGGGGAATCGCCCCGTTAAGACCTGCCGAGGCGAGAAAAAAGCTTTACCGCTTTTTAATTGCGTCTGTGGCGAAAGCCAGAGATTTTTTGTTTATAAACATATTGAGCAAGTAGCAGGTAACATGCAGCAAATTATTTTAAGGAGTTTAACTCTAAAATTTGCGCATGCTACACGCTGCATGTTTCATACTAAATGATATATGCCTAAAACCAGAGCGCAAAAGGGTGTTATTTTGGAAAGTTTGACAGACAAGGCCAAGCGCGCCAAGTCGGTAGTTTTTGCCAAGTTCGCCAAGTTGGGCGTCAGGGAAAACGAAGATTTGCGCCATCGCCTCAAGGCCGAGGGCGGCGAATATTATGTCGCCAAAAAGACTTTGTTTAACCTGGCTTTCAAAAATAACAACCAGGAAGTTGATTTCAAGAATATGGATGGCCAAGTTGCCGCCGTGTTCGGTTATGAAGACGAAGTGGCTCCGGCCAAGATCGTCGATACGTTCCGCAAAGAAATGGAAGAGCCGAAGATTTTTTTCTTGGGCGGAATTTTGGAGAATAAATTTATCTCCAAAGAAATGGTGGAATCGCTGGCCAAATTGCCGTCGAAGAAAGAATTATACGCCAAACTGGTCGGTTCGCTGAATTCTCCGATTTCCGGATTCGTCAACGTTTTATCCGGCAATCTGCGCGGATTGGTCACGTGTTTGAAAGCCATCGGCGAAAAGAAATAATTATAACGCGAATAATGCGAATTGTAAGCGAATACCGCGAACAGGTATTTGTACGCTAGGTTAGTTGTATTCGCTTATAATTTGTGGTATTCGCGTTGTATTACAAATATAAATTATTAAACAAGATCAAGTTCACGTTGCCTTTGCTATGTGTAGCTTGAAATAAATTTATGGAAGACAAAAAGATCGAAGTTCCGGCCAAGTTTGAAAAATTGGTGGCGGAAATCGAAAAGATGAGCGTCCTGGACTTGGCCGAATTGGTCAAGATCCTGGAAGAAAAATTCGGCGTGTCCGCTTCGGCTCCGGTAATGGCGGTTGCCGCCGGCGCCGCCGCTGCCGCTCCGGTGGAAGAAAAAGATTCTTTCAATGTCGAATTGACCGAAGCCGGCGCCAACAAGATCGCCGTCATCAAGGCCGTCCGCACCGTCACCACTCTCGGTTTGAAAGAAGCCAAAGACTTGGTCGACGGCGCGCCGAAAATGGTTAAGGAAGGCGCCAAGAAAGACGAAGCCGAATCCATCAAGAAGGCTCTGGAAACTGCCGGCGCGAAAGTTACCTTGAAGTAAGTTTTCTTCAAATAAAAAAAGATGTTGTCGAAAGGCAGCATCTTTTTTGTTGAAGCATATCTCTACGAACTACGAATATTTATGAATATACGAATTTTAAAATTCAGCTGCCAATAAGATAATTCGTATATTCGTTTTTTATTCGTAGTTCGTAGAGCTTACTTAATCACCGGCACCGCCAGCTGATAAACCGAGTGTCCGTTCAGCAAGTAAATCTGCTTGTCGGCGGTATTAATCGCGAAATCTTTCAGATCGTTAAGATCGGTAAAAATATATTGCGCCAGATAAGCGCCCTTGCTGTTCCAAATGATCAGCCGCTTGGTCGATGGTTCGAGGACGTAGAAATAATCAGCCGTAACGATCAGCCGGGTTGCGTTCGTGATCGCCGGATCAACCGCGTCCAGCGCCAAATTCTGTTTTTTGCCCTTGAGATATTTTTCCACTTGGCCGTTGCGGTATAAGATGTAGAGATTGCCGTTGTCGTCGATATATAATCCGGTGGAAGAGGCCAGGTTGCCCGCCTGATTGAGCCATTTGGCCGGATTGGCGAAAGAATTGCCGTTTCTGGTGAAACGGTAAATTTGGTTCAGGCTCTTGTCCAGCACGTACATTTTATCGCTGTAAGCGAGCAGGCCGCTGATATTTTCCGGAGTCGAAGGCAGACCGATGGTTAACAGGCTGGGCTGGTTCAGCTTGTCGAGTTGAAAGATATTATCGCCTGACAGATAAAAGACATTGTTGTCCTGGCCGGCCGAAGGGAAGGTGATCGGACCGGAAGTGGCGATGCCCAGATTGTAGACCGCGGTTACCATGTTCTGCTTGACGTCGATTTTGAAGATGGCGCTGTTCTGCGAGTCAGCCGCGTAGACGGTATTGTTGGCAAAAAATAAATTTTGCGGCTGGGCGGCGGCGGTCAGATTGGAAAAATCGCCGATCTTATTCAAGCCGGAAACATTATTGATATTTTGGATCTTCAGCAACTGCTGTTTTTGCCGGTCGAACAGGGCTTGCACGGTTTGCCGCTTGCTGACTTCGGCCGCCGGTATTTGCGCCAGCAAATCTTTGTCCAGATTGAAAAGCTCCGTTGCTTCGCTTTTGTTGCCGTAGACGAAATCCGCGTCGATTTTATCCTGATTTTTTCCAATGGAAGCGACCAGGGCGTTGAAAGCTCGCAGCTTGGCGTCCGATTGATTGCGTTGATTGGTAAAATAGAGGCCGACAAAGAAAATAGCGATGAATATGACCGCGACCACCAGGATAATCTTGATTTTTTTGCCGCTGATGACCAGCGGTTTTTTTTCCGCGGACAGAGCGGAATCGTCCGCCGGCAGATCATCGTCGGATTCGCGCCGGATGATTTTAACGATGAAGGTGAAAAAAGCGCCGATCAATTTGCCGAATTTTTTGAAGAAATCCTTGGTTTTTTCCGATGAAACAAGGCTGCCGCGCTTTTTGAAGAATATTTTTTCTTTTAAGAGGAACATTCCGCCGGAAGTTTTGCTTTCCCGCGGCGCAATCGGCGCGGGCGACGGCTTGATTTTTTCACTGATCGCCTTGGTCCATTTTTTCAGATTGACGATGCCGGCCGGGGTCATAATTTCTTCGGTCTTTTCTTCGGTGCGGACGATTTCCGGTTTGTAATCTTCGACGGTTATTTCTTCTTCCAGCCGGCTTTTCAATTCTTCGCCGGAAAAATTCGTCGCCACGGTATTTTTAACGATGATTCCCAAAAACGAAACATAAGAATTGATCTGTTCCAGCAAGTTGCGGATCTGTTCGGCCGCGCCGGTGGGAGAAAGTTTGGTGATGATCCTAATCAGCTGCTTGTTGGATAAATATTCGGACAAGGCCTCATTGATCACCAGAAAATATCCGCCGACCGGAATCTTGCCGCTCACCACGTTCGACAAAAGTTTGTTGATATTTAAGGCTTCGGTTTCCGCAGTTTCGCCGACATCGGAAATTTTGTATTCGATTTTTTCCATCGCCGGTTCGGAATGCCCCTTCTGTTTGAGCGCGGTTTTTTCTTTGTAAATCAAAAGCGTTTTATTCTTGCCCGTGCCGGCGAAGTAAATTTCGTTTTTATAAAGCACGCAAATGCTCAGGTTGAAAGCATACGGGCTGATTTTTATCTTTTCTTGGGCGATGAATTCCGCCAAGTCCTTGTTGGTTTTGGCGAGCGCGCTTTCGAAAATGCTTTCGACCGAGATCGATTCGATCCGTTCCTTAAGGATGACTTTTTCGTTCTGGTAATAATTGAAGTTGATGTTCTTGATCAGGAATTCAAGCAGCTTGGGCGCTTCCGATCCGGTCGATTGGATTTCCGCCAAAATAAAAAGTTTCCCGACCAGGGCCTCTTTTTGGTTATCCGGCTGGGCGATAAAAATATCGCCGGCTGTGCCGGATTTTTGCTCATTATTCAGTAAAATCGAAGCTATCTTGTAGTACATTAATAGAATATTTTTAACTCAAAATTAACCGTGATAGAATTGACGGTTGCTTGCTTGGTATATTATACTATATGTTAGTTAATTAGTTAAGTGGTTAATTATAAATAGTTAATTGGTTGATTAGTTAATTAGTTGTGAAGTTGATAAATTCATTGATTTTAATAGGTAACCTCATAATTTGGCGTACGGAGACTGTAAGATAATCCAACTTCGTGAGAGTGAACTAATTAACCAATTAAGGGATGATGGAATCAATTCGGTTGGCGGTATTTAAATATTTTGGCTCATTTACAAGTAAATATTGACTTTTTTTGCTACTTTTCTCTTGTAT
>DATJQC010000047.1:0-7015 GCA_035506055.1 Candidatus Nanoarchaeia archaeon
GCCTTTGAAAATAATCCGGAAGCGCAGGCGGAAATCAAAGAGATCAATAAAAAAATATATTCGGGCGACGATCAAAAAATCAAAGCGCTTTGGGAGCTGGGAAAAAAATGGAGCCTGGAAAAATTCCAGGAAATTTACGCGCGGGTTTATTCGCGCTTTGACCGCGAATATATGGAATCGGAAATGATTGCCGCTTGTCTTAAATATATCGCCCAGGCCAAGGCCAAGGGGATTTTGGAAGAAAGCGAAGGCGCGGTTGTTTTCAAGGGAGAAAAATACGGTCTGGAAACGCGGGTTTTTTTGAATTCCGACGGCTTGCCGACTTACGAAGGCAAAGAACTGGCGCTCGCCTACCGCGAATTTTCCGATTTCGGCAAGCTCGATCTCTGCGTCCATAATGTCGGCGTGGAACAAAAAAGTTTTTTTGCCGCCACTTTCAAAGTCGAAGAATTGCTCGATGAAAAAAAATTTAAAAACAAGCAATATCACAATGCTTACGAATTGGTCGGCTTGCAAAAAGGCAAAATGTCATCGCGGCTGGGCAACGTGGTTTTAGGCAACGACATTTTAAATGAAGCTAACGCGGAAATCAAAAAAATCATCGCTGCCAAAGATAATTCCTTAAGCGAAGACAAAATCGAAAAAATCGCCGTCGCCGCCGTCAAGTTCGCTTTCTTAAAAATCAGCGCCTTCAAATATCTGGCCTTTGATTTGGCGGAAAGCGTGAATTTTTCCGGCAATTCCGGCCCGTATCTTTTATATACCTTTGCGCGCATCCAAAGCATCTTCCGAAAAAAATCCCCTCTAAAAAGAGGGGTGGCGAGCTTCGCGAGCCGGGGTGTGTTAAACGGAATTGGAGAAAAACTATCCGAAGAAAAAGAAATCGCTTTGATAAAAAAGTTGGCTGTTTATCCGGAAATCGTCGAGCTGGCGGGGAAAATCTACGATCCGGCCGAGCTGGCTAAATATCTGTTCGAATTGACCAAATTATTTAACGATTATTATCATGCCGTGCCGATTTTGCAAGCGGCAGACGAAGAAACAAAAAATGCCCGCTTGGCATTATTAAATTCAGTCGCGCAAGTGATTAAAAATGGGTTGGGTTTGCTGGGGATTGAAACGGTGGAAGAAATGTAATTTCGACAAAAAGAAAACGCCCCCAACTTTCATCGAGGGCGCACAAAGGATGTTTTGCCTGATAATTATTTTTGAAGCGTCTTTTTATAGTCAGCTTCTGTCGGATAAGGTTTACCATCAGGGGCAAGATAGAAACTCATTGTATCGCCGTGGTTTTTCCCCTGATATAGATATACATGATATGCAGTTTTTGCTTTCGCTTTTCGCGGATTGATATTGAAACCAAATAACGCTGCCTCACCGAACCAGAGTAGAAAAAGAACAACAAGAATGATTGTTGAGAGCATGTTTCTGCGACGATTTCGATTGATCAGTGCAATGACAGTTAGGCACAAAACAAACGTACTAACAACTACTGTGATAAACACGGCATCCATAAACAGCCTCCATTTGAATGTTTATTGAAAAAAAGTTCGTGAATTTTCTAATTATCATAATAGCATAAATTATAAATATTGTCAATTAAAATATCTATTTTACTTTAAAATCAGCTAAATTTAACTCAACGTCATTCCCGCGCAGGCGGGAATCCAGATTCTGAGTGATTAAACTGGATCCCCGCCTTCGCGGGGATGACAAGATAAAAAATATGGTGGAACCAAATGACTTAATGGAAAAAATTGTTTCTTTGTGCAAACGGCGGGGCTTTGTCTGGCCGGCTTGCGAAATTTACGGCGGATTTTCCGCGGCCTATTCTTATGGTCCGTATGGCGCGCAATTGAAAAAAAATATCAAAGATCTGTGGTGGAAAAAATTCGTCGAAGAGCGGGAAGATATTGTCGGACTCGACGGCCCGATCTTGTTGCATCCGAAAGTTTGGGAAGCCTCCGGCCATACTTCCGGCTTCAATGACGCGATGGTCGATTGCAAGGAATGCAAAAAAAGATTCCGCGCCGATCATTTGGTCAAAGAATTGACCGGCAAGGATTTGGAAGGAAACCTGGCGGCGATGACGCAAGCGCTGCAAGGACAAGAATGCCCGGAATGCGGCAAATCCGACTGGACGACGGTCAGGCTGATCAATATGATGTTCAAGACGGAAATGAACGGCTTTGACGGCCCGGTTTATCTGCGGCCCGAAACCGCCGGCGCGATCTTTGTGGATTTCAAAAATGTCGGCGATTCCACCCGCGTCAAAATTCCCTTTGGCATCGCCCAGATCGGCAAAGCTTTCCGCAACGAAATCGTCGCCCGCAATTTCGTCTTCCGCATGCGGGAATTCGAACAGATGGAAATCGAGTATTTTTTCGATCCCGAGGCCAACTGGGAAGAACTCTTCGATCAATGGCTGAATTTACAAGAAGAATTCTATTATACCTTGGGCATTAAAAAGGAAAATTTGCGCCGTTTCGAACACCCGCAGGAAAAACTTTCCCATTACTCCAAAAAAACCGTGGACTTGGAATATAATTTCCCGTTCGGCTGGAGCGAATTATCCGGCTTGGCCAACCGCACTGATTTTGATCTTTCGGCCCATGCCCAGCTTTCCGGCCAGGACTTAAGCTGGACTGATTCCGCCACCGGCCGCAAATTCATTCCGCACGTAATAGAACCGAGCGCCGGCGTTGATCGCGCCTTGCTCGCTTCCCTGCTTGCCGCTTACACGGAGGAAAAAATAAATAATTCCCCTCTTGAGAGGCCCGTCTCGCCAGAGGCTCGCCTGCCTCGCTGCAGCTTCGGCAAAGCGGGCCGAGGCGGAGGTGATTCCGCCGCGGAATCGGGGTGTGTTAAAAATGGTGCCACCGAGGAGATTCGGGTCGTCCTAAAATTCCCGGCCAAAATCGCGCCGGTGAAAATCGCGATCTTCCCGCTCTTAAAAAATAAACCGGCTCTGGTCGAAAAAGCCAAAAATATTTTTAACGAATTGAAAAAAGATTTCACCTGCGAATTCGACGACAACGGCAATGTGGGCAAGCGCTACCGCCGCCAGGACGAGATCGGCACGCCCTTCTGCGTCACGGTTGATTTTGAGACGATTGAAAAAGACGATATGGTAACGGTCAGAGACCGCGATACGATGAAACAGGAACGGATCAAAACCGGCGAGCTCGCCGAATATTTTGCGGAAAAATTAAAATAGCGCCGACAAAAAATACCCCGCGCATTCTCCCAAAAGGGGAAATACGCGGGGTATTTTTATATCAATCAATTTATTTTTTTACTCGACGCTGGCGATTTCCCTTCCCTCGCCCCGGCCGCCGGGCGTAACAATTTCGCCGCTCGTCTCAAGCCGCGGCGCTTCCGCGCGGCCCAGGCCCACTTTATCTTGTCGAGCCAGCAGATATTTTTTACCGCCGATTATCACATACTCATTCCCTTTCTCATCCGCCTGAATATGAACCGTTTCGCCGCGGAATTGCGCTACTTGTTCGGTCGCCGGCTTATTCTCAATCCGCGCCGAATCAATATTATTTCTGGGCATGTCGGCACTGGGCATTCCTGGCATATATTTATTAGTTCCCGCTATTCAAATTTGCTTAAATAACGGCAAAATAGATTAAATTATTAAAATCTCCTGTCTATACTCTACACAAAATTTAAGACATTGTCAAGCTCAAATTTTTGCCAGCAGCAAATCTAACAATACCGCCGCCTCGCCCTGACCGGTCTTTATTTTGTAATCAATCTCCACCAGCTTGTCGAAAATTATTTTCAAGCCGTTGAGGCTGAAATGGCGGGCCTGCTCGATCGCTTTCTGCGCGACGTAAGGATTTAATTTTAATTCGGCGATCATTTGCCGCGATGACTGGCCGAGGTCAAGCGCTTGCCGCACTTGCAGAATAATTTTTATCTGCCGCGTGATCATCGTCAATAAATAAATTTCATTGGCGCCCAGTTCGAACTGTTCTTCCAGAAGTTTAGCGGCCAAGGCTTTGTTGCGCGCGCCGATCGCGTCAGTCAAGGCGAAAATATTATCGTCAAAATTTCCTTTGACCAATTTTTCCACGTCCTCCGGTTCAATAATACTCGGAATCCCACCCCGCCTCGCCGGGCTCGGCACCCCTCCCGGGGAGGGGAATTCTTTATTCCCACCCCGTCCGCCAACCCACCCCGCCTCGCAGGGCTCGGCACCCCTCTCAAGAGGGGACTTTTTCTCTCCCGCTTCAACTAAGGGAAAAGTAATTTTTGAAATCTCGCCATTTTTAAAATTTATCAGCTTGTCGATCTCTCGATCAATCTGCCAAAGGTCGTAGCCGACCAGGCCGATCAAAACTTGAATCGCGCGGATCGAAATCGCGCCACCCCGGGCCTCAACCTCTTTTTTTATCCAGACGCTTAAGTCACTATTATTTAATTTTTTGAATTCCTGGACGAATTTCTGTTTGCTTAAAAAAATAAATAATTCTTTTTCCTTTTTTCCGAGCGGCTTATCGCGGCCTTCGCTATCCGCCTTAACAATTTCTTCGCCGCCCATCTTTCTTTTTGATTTTATCGAATTGTCGCAAAAGACGACGATATTGTCCCATTTATTTTTCTCTTTGGCTTTAAAATATTCCGCGAGCTCCGGCAATAAATCCTTATCGCGATTGGAAAAAATATCTTCGATGATAATCATCCGTTTCGACGCCAAAAGCGAAGCCGTCGCCGCCTTCTCATTAATCTCTTTTAAATTGGCGGTCTTGCCGTCAACATATTCAATGCTGCCGCCGGACTTATCGACTTCCCGCAGGAATTTATCTTTTAACTCGCGGATTTTCTTTTTGGCGCGGAAATCGTCCTCGCCGTATAAAAAGATGATCATATTATTTCAATTTACTACTTAATCTCCTAAAAATCAAGGTTAAAAAATCGGCAAAAATTAAAACTCGGCCGGTTTTGGTCAGGCCGAGTTTGACTCGATCGTTTTTATTAGTTGCAAAAGATCAGCAATTCTTCTTTTTCCGCCGCCTTGGCGCTGTCCGAACCATGGACAGCATTACGGTGCATGAATCCCGGCATATTGTCACCGAATATATGGCGGATAGTTCCGATCCGCGCCTTAGCCGGGTCAGTAGCGCCGTTAATCCGACGAACCAATTCCACGGCACCCTCGCCATCGAGCTGCCAGAGAAAACCGTACATCCAGCCGGAGGTCGAAAATGATTTGAGAACATCGTAGAAAGGCTTGCCTTTGTGCTCGCCATAGAACGCTTTGAATAACTTTTCATCCATCTTGAATTTTTTGATCTTCCTCATTTCCAAACCAGCTCTAATATAGAGCATGATTATCCTGGCGACAATCCTATCGTCATCGGAAACGTCCGGTTTGATCAACGACACTGTTCGGCTGGTTTTTTTAGCCACGACATCCTCCTCGGTTGAATAATTTAAAAAGATCGATTGTGATTAATCGTCAAAAAATCAAAAGTAGCTTAAAATTAGCTCAAATTGCATTCTTTGTCAAGCTTAACGCAAGAATCAGACGACGACCCGGCCGCTCGCTTGCGCCAAACGAAATTTTGTTATATACTAACCATTTAGTCAACGATAAAATTTGGAATAAACGCCCTTCCGGGGGAATAATATTTATGAGTAAGATCCAAAACAATAAAGTCATTAAAATTAAGAATGCGCGGGTGCACAATTTAAAAAATGTTTCTTTGGAAATTCCGCGCGACAAATTGGTCGTCATCACTGGTCTGTCCGGCTCGGGAAAATCGAGCTTGGCTTTTGATACGCTTTACGCCGAAGGCCAGCGCCGCTATGTCGAGTCGCTGTCCGCTTACGCCCGGCAATTCATCGGCTTGATGGATAAGCCGGACGTCGACCAGATCGACGGACTTTCGCCGGCGATTTCCATCGACCAGAAAACCGCTTCGCATAATCCCCGCTCGACCGTCGGCACGGTCACGGAAATTTATGATTATTTGCGTTTGCTTTATGCCCGCATCGGCGTCCCGCATTGTCCGATCTGCGGCAAGAAAGTTAAAAAATATACCGTGGATGAAATTGTTGACCAAATTGACAAGCATTATGAAAAACAAATGGCGATGATCCTGTCGCCGATCGTCAAAGACAAAAAAGGCGAACACCGCAATATAATTGAAGGGATTGCCAAGGCTGGTTTCGGTTCGGTTCGCTTTGACGGAAAAATATATACGCTGGAAGATTTGGAAGATATGGAAATTGACAAGCAGAAAAAACATTCGGTGGAAATTATCATTGATAAAATTAAAGTCGAAGCGGGCAAGGAAGAAACGGCCCGCCTAACCGAATCCGTGGAAAAAGCCCTGGATCTTTCCAACGGTCTGGTAGTTATCGCTCCGTTCGACAAAGACAACCATTCTCGTCCGGAAGAAGAGAGAATTTTTTCCAAGCAATTTGCCTGCCCGGATTGCGGAATTTCCCTGGTTGAACTAGAACCGCGCAATTTTTCGTTCAATACTCCGCACGGCGCTTGTCCCTCTTGCGACGGCCTGGGTACGAAATTGGAAATTGATGCCGACACGATCATTAATAAAAATTTAACTCTGGCGCAGGGTGCGATCAAGCCGATGTCGCACGCGATCAACGGCCCGCAAACCTGGCTATTGCGAATCTTGGGAACGGTCGGCGAAGAATACGGTTTTGATTTAAACACGCCGTTAAAAGATTTTACCAAAAATCAATTGAATATTTTGTTATATGGCACGGGCAAAAAAGATTATCATATGGATTATGAGTCCGATCGTTTTTCCGGCGAATTAGTCACAAATTTCGAAGGCGTCATCCCGAATTTGGAACGAAGATATCAGCAAACCGATTCCGATTATGTCCGCAAGGAAATCGGCAAGTACATGCGCGTTTTGGTTTGCCCGACTTGCGGCGGCAAACGTTTAAAGCCGGAAGTTTTGGGCGTAAAAATTGAGGGGCTGAATATCAACGACATCTCCATTAAAAATATCGACGAGGCTAAAAA
>DATJQC010000048.1:0-5753 GCA_035506055.1 Candidatus Nanoarchaeia archaeon
TGTGCGTCCAGATGGACTCGAACCATCGACCCCGGCTTTATAAGAGCCGTGCTCTAACCAACTGAGCTATGGACGCCCGAGCCAAGTATTTCTGGACTTTAAATATAAGTTAATTTAGCATTTAAAAAATTATTTTTCAAGCCCCGGGACAATTGATAAATTTGCCATGAAAAAATTCCAAAGGAAAATCGAAGATTTTGTCTGCGCCAATTGCGGCGCGAAAGTAAAAGGCAACGGCTATACCAACCATTGCCCGAATTGTTTATGGAGCAAGCATGTCGACATCAATCCCGGCGACCGAGCCGCTTCCTGCGGCGGACTGATGAAACCTATTAACATTGAACTAAAAAAAGGAGAATATATCCTGACCCAGCGATGCGTCAAATGCGGGCATGTGCGGAAAAATAAAATAGTCAAGGAAGATAAGATGGAAAAAGTGATCGAACTTTCAAAAAATAAAATTTTCACCATATAAATAAGGAGGTGGTATGAAATCGGAAAAAATCTCTCTGGAAGATTTTCTCAGAGCGATTGCCGAGGGAGATCCGGTTACTGTTTTAGACAGCCAAATTGTTTACAGTGGCACAATGATTCAGAAAAGCAGCAATCCCGAGGAGATAAAATTTCTCTGCTGCGTGCCCGACGCCACGAATTTTGAGCTCACCATTAAAAAATCCAACGGGTTATACCGGCTGGTCGATGGACGGAATATTTCGCTCGTCTCCCATGAAAAAGGCGGATTTACGATTATCGTCATTCCGCAAAAATAGCAAGCAGATTTTTTATCCACAATCGGAAGCCCTCCCGCGGTTTCCGATTTTTTCTTGCTTAAACCGCCCGAAAATTATATAATAAACACGAGGAAACGCGGGCTATTTTATATTAACTTGCTTCTCCATTTTCATGTTCCCATGCTCTAATGTTTTAATGCTCTAATGAAATTTTATGTTCAAGCTATTTAAAAAAGAGTCTGGGAAAAATTTGCCCGACGCGGCGGAAAAAGCGCATCATGACTGGCAGCCGACGGATTTTGAAGAGGGGCAATTATCGCTGGATGTCTATGAAACTGAAAAAAATATCATTATTAAATCGACGATCGCCGGAGTCAAGCCCGATGATTTGGACATCACGATTGACAATGATATGCTGACGATCCGCGGCCAGCGCCGCGATGAAGCCGAGAAAGAAGGCCGGGATTATTTATACCAGGAATGTTATTGGGGGTCTTTTTCGCGCTCGGTAATCTTACCGGTCGAAGTGGATTCCAAGAAGATCGACGCGGCGCTCTCCAACGGGGTCTTGACTATTACTCTAAAAAAGATTAAAAAGGCGAGAAAGGTGGGAGTGAGGATTAAGAATTAATCCTTCGACAGGCTCGGGACAAAAAGGAAAAAAGTAAAAAAATTTTTCATGAAATTAGTCTTTACGATAGATAAAATTGAAGGCGAAAGAGCGGCGCTGAATGACGGAGGCGGAAAAATAATTTCTTGGCCGATCAATAAATTGCCGGCCGACGCCAAAGTGGACGACAAGATAACCTTTAACATCGGCGAAGATGATGATTTGGCCAAGGATATTTTGAATGAAATATTGGAAAATTAATAATATCCGCGGCTTCCAAAATATGATGCGAATACCACGAATTTTTCGCGAATACCCGCCCGCCGGCAGGCAGCGAACATTTTAACGAATTAAAATTCGGTTCGCATGATTAGTAGTATTCGCGTACAATTCGTAGTATTCGTATCATATTTAATATGTTTTTATCTCACAAACCCGAGCCAGAGAAAAAGCATCGGCATTGGCCGCTATATTTAGTGGCTGTTTTTTTTATTTTAGCGGATCTGGCCGTCTCCTCATACCTGCTCTTTGCCGAGCTTTATCGGAATAAAATTTATCCCGGCGTTTCGGTCGGGCAGATCGCCTTGGGCGGCAAAACCGAAGAGGAAGCGAAAAATATTTTGGAAAAAAAAGTCAACGAACTCAATCAAAACGGCTTAAAATTCGATTACGGCCAGAACGAAGCGACCATCACCCCGATCATTTCTTCCTTCAACGGCGACTTGGCTTACCAGATCATCGCTTTTAATACCGATGACGCTCTGGCGCGCGCCTGGGCGGTCGGCCGGGGCGGAAATTTTTTCGCCAATCTCCAACAGCAATGGCAAGCCCTCCTGTTTGGCGCTCCGATTCCGGTTGCCGCGACCTGCAATGACGACCAGATTGAAAAAATGCTCACTGATAATTTTGATCAATTCGCCGCTCCGCCGGAAAACGCCCGGCTGATCGCCACCACCACCAAGCTGCTGGGCGAAAAAAATCCGATTGTAACGATTGCCGCCGAAAAAGCAGGAACCAAAATCGATTATGGCTCGGCAATGCTCAAGATGAAAAATCATCTGGCCAGGCTGGATTTTTCTCCGATCCAATTGACCGCGATCAAAGGCATCCCGCCGATCAATCAAAAAGATTGCGCTTCTTTGGCCGAAACCGCGGAAAAATTTTTGTCATCGGCCGCGCTCACCCTGGCCTATGCCGATAAAAAATGGCCGGTGCCCAAGGATCAATTCGCTTCCTGGCTGACCGTCGGTTTAGATAGCGACAGCCAAGCGGTTTTAACTTTGGATCAAAATAAAATCGGCGCTTACCTGGCTAAAACCGCCGCTCCGCGGATCGAAATTCCCCCGGCTGATTCCCGTTTCGAAATCAAGGACGGAAAAGTGATCCAATTCAGCCAGGGCCGGAACGGTAAAAAAATCGATTTGGACCAAACCTATCGGAATTTGGAAAATGATTTTCTGGCGGAAAATAAAAATACCGTCTCGATCGCCGTGGCCACGGTTACCGGCGAAATGTCGGCCGGCGAGACGAATAATCTCGGCATCACCGAACTGGTCGCCACCGGGCATTCCAATTTCGCCGGTTCGCCCAAGAATCGCGTCCACAATATCGCCGTCGGCGCCGCCGCGCTGAACGGCTTATTGATCCCGCCGGGCGCGGAATTTTCGGTTGATAAATCGCTGGGCGAGGTCAGCGCCAAAACCGGTTATCTGCCGGAAATGACGATTATGGGCGATCAAACAGTCCCCCAGGAGGGCGGCGGCTTATGCCAAATCGGCACGACCATGTTCCGCGCCGCCCTGGCCGCCGGCTTCCCGATTACGGCCCGCCAGGCGCATTCTTATCGCGTCGTTTATTACGAGCCGGCCGGCACCGATGCCACGATCTACCAGCCCTGGCCGGATCTGCGCTTCATCAATGACTCGGCGAATTATATTTTGATTCAGACTCATTCCAGCGGCACTGATTTATATTTTGATTTATGGGGGACAAAAGACGGACGCGTCGTTGAACAAACGGCTCCGACCATTTACAATATCATCAAGCCGCAACCGACCAAATACGTCGAAACTTTAGATCTGCCGCCCGGCCAAAAAAAATGCACCGAGCGCGCTCATAACGGCGCCGATGCTTTTTTCGATTACAAAGTCACTTATCCCGACGGCACGGTCAAACAAAAAAGATTCTCTTCGCATTATGTGCCCTGGCGCGAAGTCTGCCTGATCGGCGTTAAAACGCTTTCGGCCAGTTCAACGCCGGCAGCCGTCAGTTCGGTGCCGGTCAAATAAAATATTCTTTTAAAAAAGCCGATCAAATAATTATTTTAAAGTAATCTCCGATTAATTTTTTGTCAACATTAAACTAAAATAAAAAAAATCGCCCAAAGCGAATTTTTTATTTTATCCGATTTCCGAAATCCGATATGACATCTGATATAAGCCCGGCTCAAACGGGAAGGCAAGAAAATTTTCGTTAGGGTTCTTCGAGCCTGGTCCTGGCCGCGACTTTTTTATTTTTTATCTTAACCGATAAAAATTATAAAAAGTTTCGAACAACACCAGGCCCAAAAATCCTAAGAGAAAATCCCCATGCTTGTCGTGCCTACCCCGTTTCAACCGGCCTTATATCGGATATCGGAAATCAGATTTCAGATATCGGATTATCTATATTTTTAGCATTTACTATAAATCGTATTATGATAGCACGACAAATAAATATTGTCAAGGGCAAAAACGATCAAATAATCCTAATTTTAGACCTATTTTAAAAAAGGCTAAAATTAAATAATTTTTACCTTTTTAGTGGTTACTTACGAAAAAAAATTAAGCGGTATTTGGCTAAATTTTATTGACATTATTGCCTGTCCCGGATAAACTGCAATCAACCAACCAAGGAGGAAAAATTGAAAAAACAAAAAGTTATAATCATGAAATTCTTCGCGATAAGCGGGGAAGAGGGCGGTTTTAAAAACGTTCTTTGTCTGGAAGAAACTGCCGCCGAATCAGGCGGTAACTCCTGGCAAAAAATTTCTTTGCGGGAACTGCTTGATCAGGGCTGGAAAATAAAAAACGGCTGGCCAATGGGCGGCGGCAATATTTCCGCCGGTCAAGTCGTTCCCGACACTCAAATAAGTCCGTTCGTCTCGCTGATCGTTTTGGAAAAGGGGGAACAATGAAAATTTTAAAAATCATCTGCTTCCCGCTGTTATTTCTCCTTGACCGATTTTTCTTCTCCCGCCCAGGACTGTTTCTAATCTTGAATTTGGCGGTGAGCGGGTTATCGGCCAGATTCTTATTCAATCCTTTTAATCAGCAGCTGCTCTTTTTTTTCATTTTTTTTATCGTCTTATCGGTTGTCTACCTGCTCGCCAATGTAATCACTCTGATTATCGTTTTTAGCAAATAAGTCGCTATAAACAAACGACCCCGAGGGCTTGGCCAAAAGCCCTCTTTTTTTATTTATGATATAATGAAAGAAATTGCCGAGGTTTTGCCGTAAAAACAGATTTCAAGTTTTCCGCGGCCGGTGAATCCGGAAACGAACATCCGAATAGCCGTAAATTTTAACGCGTTAGCCTGCTGAAAGGCGGACGAATTAAGAACATACGCGTAAGTTATTAGCATATTCGTAGATTCGCATCATTCGCGAAATTAGCATTAAATCTATGCTGATCGAAGTGAAAAATTTAGTTAAGGAATACCGCAACGAAGACGTGGTCACTAGCGTGCTGCACGGTCTTAATTTTGAAATTAAGAAAGGCGAATTCGTCTCGATCATGGGGCCTTCCGGCTCGGGCAAATCCACCTTGATGCATATTCTCGGCCTGCTGGACCGGCCTTCGTCAGGCGTTTATAAATTCGACGGACACAACGTGGAAAATCTGGATGATAACGAGCTGGCGATCTTGCGCAATGAAAAGATCGGCTTCGTCTTCCAGGCTTTCAATCTTCTGCCGCGCACGACGGTTTTGGAAAACGTCAAATTGCCGCTATTGTATTCCAAAAAGAAAATCGATGCCGATGAGCGCGCCCGGCAAGTTTTGAATTCGGTCGGCCTGGAACCCCGCTTGCAATATTTCACCAACCAGATTTCCGGCGGCGAAAAACAGCGCGTCGCTATCGCCCGCGCCTTGGTGAACGATCCGGAAATAATCTTCGCCGATGAGCCGACCGGCAACCTTGATTCCAAATCCGGCATCCAGGTGATGGAAACCTTCCAGAAATTAAACGACCTCGGCCATACGATAATTTTGGTCACTCACGAAACCGCCACCGCCGAATACGCCGACCGCATCATCCGCCTCCGCGACGGCCAAATCATCGGCGACGAGGAAGTCCGCAACAAACGCCGCGGCGACGGCGACGGGCATCTCAAATAAATTTTCAAATATTGACTTTAAAATCATATAAATT
>DATJQC010000049.1:0-8456 GCA_035506055.1 Candidatus Nanoarchaeia archaeon
AATTTCCCAGCTCCACTTGTGGGGCTGGGTTAGATCGGTGACTTCTTAATAGCTTATCTATTCGCGGCTCAACTTAACTAAACCAAACTATTTTAAACTCGATAACTAATTGAAATAATCACCTGTCTGAATATTAGCAGAGAAGAAGGAGAAAAGCAAGACCGCGCATTGAGTCATAAATAATCTTACTTTGCGTTCATCGGTTGGGACATATAAAATGTTACCGTAATTATCAATCAATAATTAGGGCAACTATATGACCAATATGACAAAAAAGGAGTTAGCTAAGGTAACCAGGGCCAGATATCGACTGGCCGGCAAGTCCGTTAAAACATTCATGCTCAATGAATTTTGCGGCAACACCGGGTATCACCGGAAATGCGCCATCCAATTATTCAGCCGCGAACCGAAGGAGAATGGCGAGCGAGCGGGCCGGAGCAAAAAATATGATTCCCGGCTATTTGCCGAGGTGATAATTCCGATTTGGGAATTATTGGATTATCCCTGCGGAACCAGATTACAGCCGGAACTGATCAACATGGCCGAGGCAATGGCCAGATCAAACGAAATTAAAATAACGGATGAAATTAAAAACCAGCTGAAAATAATCTCCGGGAAAACTCTGGACCGAAGATTAAAAAAAGAAATAGAAATCAGGAGATTAAGCCGGAGCCGGGGGATGACCAGGCACGGGACGCTGCTTCGATCATCAATACCGATCAGGCTCACGGAGTGGAACCGGCAAGAGCTGGGATTTGCCGAGATGGACACGGTGGCGCATAACGGCGGCGATCCCTCGGGCGAATTCATCTATTCTCTCGATTTAGTGGAAATTTACAGCGGCTGGAGCGAACAATATGCCGTGCTGGGCAAAGGCGAAACAAGAATAGTCGCGGCGATTGATGAGATTAAAGATCAAGTGCCGTTCAAACTGTTTGGACTGGACTCTGACGGCGGCTCGGAATTCATTAATTGGCATTTAGTCCGCTACTGCGAAAAAAATAATCTGTATTTTACCCGCTCCCGAGCCTATATGAAAAATGACAATGCCTACGTGGAGCAGAAAAACAATACCCACATCCGGAAACTATTAGGCTATGAGCGATTTGATAATTGGGAACAATTAAAATTAATGAATGACCTGTATCGGAATGAGTGGCGATTGTTCAGTAATTTTTTCCGGCCGGTGATGAAGATCGAGCGGAAAGAAAAAGTAAATAATTCGCTCTGCCATAAAATATATGATACCGCCAAAACTCCCTATCAGAGAATAATGGAATCAGGGCAGATCAGTGAGGGGCAAAAAACGAAATTAAGAGAATTGTATCTGTCCTTGAATCCGGTACAATTAAAAAGAGCGATCAATGAAAAAGTCAAAATTATCCGGAAATCAGGGAACCAGCATGGTAAGATAATTAATGTCCCAGCCGTAGCGGCCAAAGTAATATTATTAAATGTCTAAATGCGGACCGGCAAGCAGCATGTAGCAGGTAACACACAGCATGGCGGAATTGATTTGTTCTGGTAAATTTGCCGCTTGTTACATGATACTTGCTACCTGAAAAATGTTTTTCAAATTCTTAAATATACCGTATAATATTAAGGTAAATAAAACGGCGTGATATGGCTAAAAAATGCAAGCCAATAATCAAAAAATCGGGCATCGGCGGATCTTCCGACGGTTTTGACGTTTTCGCGTTCTCCAAGATGGAAGCGGCGGCGGTTTTGAAAAGACTGAAGTCGAATGTAAAAGGTTTGAGCGACAGCGAAGTCCGCTGCCGCTTAAATGATTTTGGCGAAAACGTCCTGGCCAGGGAAAAAAAATTAGCCGTCGTGCTGGAATTTCTGTCCAAATTCAAAAGTCCGCTGATCATTCTGCTTTTTGTCGCGGCGATAATTTCCGCCTATTTCGGCCAGGTGGTCAACGCGGCGATTATCGCCCTAATGATCGTTTCCAGCGGCGTCCTGGATTTTTTCGAGGAGCATAATGCCGGCCAGGCGGTAAAAAAACTTTTGGAAACGATTAAAACGACGACGACCGTGATCAGAGGCGGGGAGCCGAGAGAGATTAAAATTTCCCAGGTGGCGGTCGGCGATATTATTTTTCTCAATTCCGGCGATTTGGTGCCGGCCGATTGCCGCGTCATTTCGGCCAAAGATTTTTTCGTCAATCAATCGGCGCTCACCGGCGAATCCATTCCTTCGGAAAAGTTCGAACGGCCGGTGGAAGCCGACCACAAGACTTTCGCTGAATTGGAAAATATGATTTTTGCCGGCACCAATATCATCAGCGGCTCGGCGAATGCCGTCGCGGTGAGTACGGGACGTTCCACCGAATTCGGCAAGATCGCCGGCTCGCTCGCCCGGCCGCAAGAAAAATCGGAATTCGAAGACGGGATCGTCCATTTCGGTTATTTTATCATGAAGATCATCTTGTTTCTGGTGATGTTTATTTTTCTTTTTAACGCGATTTTCCGCCACCAGATTCTCGAATCATTCCTTTTTTCCGTGGCGATCGCCGTCGGCATCACTCCGGAACTTTTGCCGATGATCATGTCGATCACGATGTCGCGCGGTTCGCTCTTGATGGCGAAAAAAGGCGCGATAGTCAAAAAACTTTCCGCCATTCCCAATTTCGGCAGTATGGATATCCTTTGCACCGACAAGACCGGCACGTTGACCGAAGGAAAAATTTCCCTGGTGAAATATGTCGACTCCTCGGGAAATAATTCGGAAAAAGTTTTGGAATACGCTTATTTGAACAGTTTTTATCAGACTGGCATTGAAAATCCGCTCGACAAAGCGGTGATCGAGTATAAAAAGATCGATATTGATGGGTATAAGAAGATCGATGAGATTCCTTATGATTTCGCGCGTAAACGGATGAGCGTGGTGGTGGAAGACGGCGAACGGCTGCTGATTACCAAGGGAGCACCGGAAGAAGTTTTTAACTGCTGCGCGACTTTTTCCTACAACGGCGAAACCCATCCGTTCGGCGCGGAAGAACGGGATAGAGCTAACCGATATTACGAAGATCTTTCCCGTGAAGGTTATCGCGTGCTGGCTTTGGCTGTCGCCAGGATCGATCGCGAGAAAAAAGTTTTTTTCAAAGAAGATGAATGCAATCTGGAATTCCGCGGTTTTATCGCTTTCCTTGATCCGCCCAAAAAAGGCGTGAAGAAAATTTTGGAAGGATTGGAAAAAGTCGGCATCACCATCAAGATTATCACCGGCGACAATGAATTGGTCACCAAAAAAATCTGCGAAGAAATAAATCTGCCCTATCGCGGCGTACTCTTGGGCGAGGAGATAAAAAATTTATCGGTCGAGGCGCTGCGGCGCCGGGTCGAAACCACGACGATCTTCGCCCGGTTTTCCCCGGCCGATAAAAATCGCGTCATCCTGGCTTTAAGAGGCAACGGCCATGTGGTGGGTTATCTGGGCGATGGCATCAATGACGCGCCTTCGCTGCGCACCGCCGACGTGGGTATTTCGGTGAACAACGCGGTGGACGTGGCCAAAGAATCGGCCGATATTGTTTTGGTTCATAAAAGTTTGCAGATTTTGCGCGACGGCGTGATCGAAGGCCGGAAAGTTTTCGGCAACACGATGAAATATATCCTGATGGGCTTGTCTTCAAATTTCGGCAATATGTTTTCCGCCGCCGGCGCCGTAATCTTTCTGCCCTTCTTGCCGATGCTGCCGGTGCAGATCTTATTGAACAATTTTATTTACGATGTTTCGCAGTTGACCATCCCGACCGATAACGTCGATGACGAATGGGTGATCAAGGCCAAGCGCTGGAACATCAAATTCATCCGCCGCTTTATGCTGTTCATCGGGCCGATTAGCTCCATCTTTGATTTTTCCACTTTTTTCCTTTTTTATTTCGTCTTCAGGGTTTCCGAAGGCGGTTTCCAGACCGCCTGGTTTCTGGAATCGCTGATGACCCAGACGCTGGTGATCCATTTTATCCGCACCAAGCGCCTTCCTTTTATCCAAAGCCGGCCGAGCTTGCCTTTGGTCTTGAGCACTTTTTCCGCGGTGATCATCGGCTGGATAATTCCTTTTACCATCGTGGGCAGATTTTTCGGTTTAGTGCCCCTTCCTTTATATATGCTGGGCGCCATCATCGGCACGGTCATCATTTATCTCGGCCTGGTGGAGATCGGCAAGCGGATTTTTTACGCTTACAACGAAATATAAGCAAGAATTAAAAAACTTAGTTTCGCGCTGAAACTAAGTTTTACTTTTTCCCTTGATTTTAGAACGTTTTGAAAATTTCTTCGAATTCCATGCCGTTGAGGCGAGGAACGCCGCCGCGAGATGAAAGATTGAATTGATCGTATCTGGAGGAAGCGTCTTTTATTTCCCGCGTCCGGCAAAACCAAAGGTCATTGACTTTGGCGCCGCAAACTACCGGACGGCAATCCACGGCCGAATCTTGGAAGTAATATATTTTCGCCTTGACTATTTCCGTTTCACCGAAAGACATGGATTGTTTCTCGAAGAAATTTTTTTGCTCTTTGGCGGCGGTTATCGCGCAATATATCCCAGTGAGGATTCTGCCGAAAAAGATTGTTTCTTCTTCCTCCGGCAAGCCGATGATTTCCGGACAGGGAGAGTTGGCGTTAATGATTCGGACAGAAGAGCTTTCCGCGGTTGATTTTTCCATATTCTTCCTTTTCTGTTGAAGTTTATAAAGGTGCGTTTTTTGTATTATGGTGGCAAATTTGAAAAAAGTCAAGAGCTTGGCCAAGAAATTTTTCCTCTTGCTTTTTCAGTCATTTTGCGATATTCTTTTAATTTCATAGGGTGTTTGACCCCCTTATTATTTTTTAATAAAAAATATAGACCACAACATGTTTTACCTCCGCAACAGTTAAGAGCGAGAATTTTTTCAACTTTTCCCTGTTACGTGTTACGTGTTATGTGCTACGTGTAAATATGGCCGACAACATTTTTCAAAGATTTTTAAAGCCTTCGACCAAGGGCAAGCTCTGGCAGGTTTTCGCCATCATCTTGCTGATTCTGACGCTGGCCGCCGGCTTGATCGCTTTCGGCAATTATTATAACCAGGGAGCGGATTGGATCGCGGAAA
Organism: Candidatus Nanoarchaeia archaeon; assembly: GCA_035506055.1. GTDB lineage: Bacteria > Patescibacteriota > Patescibacteriia > Patescibacteriales > WJLG01 > JAQTUZ01. The sequence goes on from DATJQC010000049.1 coordinate 5,102, forward strand.
AAACCAATGACTTCGTGCAACTGCCGCATACCAAATTCATTCCGTTCCGGTTGGGTTTGGATCTTTCCGGCGGAACGCAATTGATTTATAAAGCGGATGTTTCGCAAGTGCCTTCGGGCGATGAAGCTTCGGCGGCGCAAGGCGTGCGCGATGTGATCGAAAGAAGAGTCAACGCTTACGGCGTTTCCGAACCGTTGGTCCAGGTGCAAAAATCCGCCGGCGAAGATTATCGCATCGTCGTGGAATTGGCCGGAGTCAAGAATATCGATGAAGCCATCAAGATGATTGGCGAAACGCCGATTTTGGAATTCAAAGAGCAAGGTACGCCGTCATCGACGGCCGCGGAAGATCAGAAAATCAAGAACGTCAACGCGGCGGCTTTGAAAACCGCCCAGGAAGCTCTGGGCAAGATCCGCGCCAACGGCGATTTTGCCGCGATCAGCGCCCAGTATGGCGAAAGCGCCAGTTCTTCGGCCAGCGCCTGGGTCGACGCGGAAAATTCGCCCGAGTTGGCGGCGCAGCTGGCGAATTTGAAGATCGGCGGCGTGACCGGCGTGGTGGAAACGGACAAAGGATATACGATTGCCAAATTATCGGCTAAGCGCGTCGAGACCAATCAGATCACCGGCCAGCCGAAGATCGAAGTGAAGGCCAGCCATTTGCTGATCTGCTATCAAGGCGCGGAAGGCTGTACGGCCACGACCACCAAGGATCAGGCTTTGGCGGAGATCAAAAAAATCGCGGCGATCGCCACCCCGAAAAATTTCACCCAATTGGTCAAACAATATTCCACCGAACCGGGAGCCGCGCAATCGGGCGGCGAGCTCGGCTGGTTCGGTTCGGGCGCGATGGTCCAGCCGTTCGAGGACGCGGTTTTTCCGCAGAAAGTCGGGACAATATCTTCTTTTGTGAAAACAAAATTCGGCTATCATTTGATTTATAAAGAAGATCAGCGGAATTTGGAAGAATACGAAGTACAGACTATTTTTATTCCCAAAACAGCGGCCAGCACCGCTGCCGCTGGCCAGCAGAGTTGGGTCTCTACCCAGCTTACTGGAAAATATCTGAAACGCGCCGCCGTGCAATTCGATCAGACCGGCCGTCCGGAAGTTTCTTTGACCTTCGATGCCGCCGGCGGAAAATTATTCGAAGATCTGACCGGCAACAATATCGGCAAACCGATCGCGATTTTTCTGGACGGCGAAGTGATCAGCGCGCCGACCGTCGATACCAAAATCAGCGGCGGCAATGCCGTGATCACCGGCAACTTCACCGTGGCTGAAGCCAATACTTTGGCCGAACGTTTGAATGCCGGCGCTTTGCCCGTGCCGATCACCTTGGTCAGCCAGCAAACCGTGGGCGCGACCTTGGGCAAAGTTTCAGTCGCCAATAGCTTGCAGGCCGGATTATGGGGCGTGCTTTTGGTCGCCCTGTTTATGATAATTTATTACCGTTTGCCCGGATTGGTTTCGGTCTTGGCTTTGGCGATTTATTCGGTCCTGCTTTTGGCCATCTTCAAAGTCTGGGGCGTAATGCTTCTGGTCTCGCTTGCCTTCGTGATGATCTTTTTTCAGCTGACCGGCGGAGCTTTGGCTTTGGCCTTGCTCGGATTTATTTTGATCATCATCGGCTGCTTTACTATGCCGAGCCTGGCGCAATTGCCGGTGACGTTGACTTTGCCGGGTATGGCCGGTTTCATCTTGTCGATCGGCATGGCTGTCGATGCTAACATCCTGATTTTTGAAAGATTCAAAGAAGAATTGCGTTCGGGCAAGTCGGTGGCCAAAGCCATCGAACTGGGTTTCAACCGCGCCTGGCTTTCCATCCGCGACGGCCATATTTCCACCATCCTCACTTGCTTGGTGCTGATGTTCTTTTCCACCAGCATTGTCAAGGGTTTTGCCATCACCTTGCTTTTCGGCGTTATCATGTCGCTCTTCTCGGCCATCACCGTAACCAAGAATCTCCTGGCGCTTTTGCCGGAAAAATGGTTCGGATCGAGTTTGATGACGGGCGTGAAGCAAAAACCTGTGGAAACGGAAAATCAAATTATCAATAAATAAATCGCAGAAATTTTAAATTAGAAATTTGAGATTAGGCATTAATTTCAATCAAATTTCCAATTTCAAATTTCCAATTTCAAAATATGAAAATAATACAGAAGAGGAATATCTGGTTCACTATCGCCATTATTTTGGCGGTCGCTTCGATCGTCGCGCTGTTCGTCTGGCATTTGAAATTCGGCATTGATTTTACCGGCGGCAGTTTGCAGGATTTGAATTTCACCGGATCACGGCCGACGGTGACCGATGTCGAGGATAAATTGTCCGGCCTTAATCTGGGCGGCTTGATCGTCCAGCCGGTGGGAGATCAGGAAATGATCCTGCGCTTTCAGAGCACGGAAAATGACGCGCACACCAAGATTCTCCGGCAGCTGGGGACTTCATCGGTCGAAGAATTGCGGTTTGATTCGGTCGGCCCTTCGATCGGCTCGGAATTGAAGCAGAAGACTTTTTACGCGATTGTCATTTCGATTATCATTATTTTGATTTACATCGGCTTCGCTTTCCGCAAAGTTTCCCGTCCGGTCGAATCCTGGAAATACGGCTTATGCTCGGTGATCGCGCTGGCGTTCAATATTCTGGTGGTTTTGGGAACTTTCTCGGTGCTCGGCAAATTCGCCAATATGGAAATCAACGCGCCGTTCATCGCCGCTCTGCTCACCATTCTGGGCTACACGATCAATGATACGATCGTCGTTTTCGACCGCGTTCGGGAAAATTTGCCCAAATCTGACCTGGATTTCGAAGGCACGGTTAATATGAGCATTAATCAGACTTTGGTGCGCTCGATCAACACTTCCAGCACTGTGGTGCTCGTCTTGATCGCCATTTTTCTCTTTGGCGGCGCTTCGATCAAGGATTTCACCCTGGCGATGGCCATCGGCGTTTTTGTCGGCACCTGGAGCTCGATCTTCCTTGCTTCGCCATTATTGCTTCTCTTTGAAAAAAAGTCCTAATTAAAGATAAAAAAGGGGTTCGGCCAGAGCCTCTTTTTTGTTTTGACAAAGCTGTTTTTTTGCGGTAAAATCCTATTCAAGGCGGTAAAATTTCATTCCGATAGCTGTATAAGTTTTTTGCACAGCAGTAAGAGACGAGAGATTAAAATATTTTTTAATTTTTCTTTTTTAATTTTTAATTGTTTAATATGCTTCAATCCAAACTTTTCACCAAAATAATCAAGGACGCGCCGAAAGACGAGGTGAGTTTTAACGCGCAAATTTTGATCAGGGCTGGTTTTATCGACAAACTTTCGGCCGGGATTTATTCTTTTCTGCCGCTGGGTCTGCGGGTTT
>DATJQC010000050.1:0-10473 GCA_035506055.1 Candidatus Nanoarchaeia archaeon
ACACCCCTTTTTTATTGGTTAATATTCACTTTAAAAGAGCCTTACTGTGATCTATATATTAGCACATATTATTAACATTGTCAATCATGGGTAATATCTGGCCCTATTTGATTAATAGAATAAAAAGGTCAAAGAATAAAAGCCTATTATAATTTCGACTTTACAGAAACTTATTGCAGCCTAAATAAAAAACGCCGACAGAAATAACCGACACTTTAAAATATGAAATATTCGCATTATCTAAATTCGTAGCATTCGCAGAAAAAAAATAGGGGCCCAGACGGGCCTCTATTTTTATATAAATAAAATTTAATAGGCCTGGTAACTGAGCCCCGACCCAAAAAATTAAATCGTTTATAACTCTACCCTATTCCGATTTGTTTTTCTGGGCTGGATAATCCTCCTATCGACTTGGGAAGATCGGCTTTCTATCCATCTTTGTAGAGCCCGGATAAACTTGAGATCTCCGCGCCCTGCTTTTTTTTGTTTTTATGTTGTGTGTCGTGTCGATTCCGACAATTTAAGACGAATAGAAAGCAAAGAAATTTCTCCTAGGTTTTTCACTAAGGGACATTTCTCTTTACTCGGTTTTCAATGTACGTAAAAGAACCATAAATTAGATTAAAGAACTATTTAATGATCTGATTATATATTACCATATCTAAAAAAACGCGTCAATAAGTATGTTTAAAATAAAAAATTAATGAATATTAAATATCTAAAATTAGCTAAAAAGCTGTATAAAAATTGTGTACGGCAAATAAGTTATGCACTGTTTTAGTCCACGATAGCGTGGACTAAAGTCGCAAAGTTATACACTAAAAACACAGGTTATCCACAATATCAGATATCAGATGCCAGATATCGGAAGTCGGATATTTAACTCCAAGGTCCACATCATATAAGTCTAAAATACATAATTTGTATTGCGAAATAAAAAAGCAAAGTCCACATTATCGTGGACTCTACCATATCTTGGACACTAAGCTTTAGATATCCGATTTCTGACTTCCGAAATCCGATATCCGATATGAGGTCTGAGTGAGAATCTCCGCCAGAGGCGGACCGCCCTCTGGGCGGGAACTCACGAAACAAAAAAAGCAGAAGCTTTTATTGCCGCCTGCCGTGAATATGAGGTCTGGGTGAGAATCGAACTCACGATAAGGGTTTTGCAGACCCTTGCCTTACCACTTGGCGACCAGACCTTGAATTAGCTTTGTTAAATCCGAATTATGAACATCCGAATACGCCTTTACTAAACCGCCCGCTTGAATAATATCTTATCAAACGACCTAAACAAAAACAAGGGGATCGCCCTTGCCTTTGCTATAAAAATTGTTACGAATTATTTATTCCAAAACTTCCATTTTAGCCGTTTTTACGCCAAAGGTTTTGGCATCGGCGCGGCTTAACATCCAAACATCAACGCGATTAGAATCATAGCGGGCATTCATCCGGTCCCTAACCACGAAAACGCGATCGCCGAACAAATCGGGAAATCTGACTTTAGTCCCCATTTTTACGCCATTAATGGCCACTGTATCCTCCTGACCATGCTTACAAAGATCAAAGCCGTTGGCGGTAATACAAGGGGAATCATCAGTTTGGCCGACATCCGAGTTGTAGGCAGTTAAAGTGGCATTGACAGTATATTTAGCCTTTAGCCCGTTATTTTGGGGTAAATGACTATCGTCAACCTTAGCGCTGCCTAAAAACATAACTTCAGGATTTAGAATCTGGATAAGATTCTGCCCCTGATTTTCCGGAACAAGCTGATAGCTATTGCTATTATTAGCGCCGTTAAAGCTATTCGAATCAGCGTCAGCAAAAGTCGGCATAGGGAAAAATATTAAATTAGCTAAAATAAGCAGAGAAATTAGAATTAGCAATCTCTCGATTAGCTTGTCTTTAGCTAATTTTACATATTGTTTTATATTGCTCATATTTTTCTGCGTTTATTACTCGCGCTTATTGCTAACTTGGCTATTTTTGGCCATTATTTATTAGATAAATCTGGCCGTATCCATTTAATAGCACGAATATTAGGTAAAATTAAAAAATCCTATCATTCATTGATAGGAGATATCGTTTCCGAATATCATCACAGCATATCACATTTAGGTATTTTTGTCAATGATAACAGCCGCGATACATCTTATCTTTTTAGCATATATTTACGGAGAAATCAAGACCTAAGGCAACATCGTAAATATTTTTTTGCACAAAAAAACAGGGCGCGGCGAATCGTGCCCTGTTTTTAAAAAATTTTATTTTGACGCTTCGACCGTGATAACCGGTTTATTGTCGCGATTGAGAATCCGCTTAAAAATAAAAATTTGCTGCAAAACCGTCAGCAAGGTGACGATCAACCAATAGAGAGTTAAGCCGCCCGGAAGGCTGATGCCGATAAAAATGGTGAAAATCGGCATAAAATAAAGCATTTGCTTATTAAGCATGGCGGTCATATTCTCGTCCGCGGCGCCCTTGGTATTGATCGGGGCTTTTTTGGTAATCATCATTTTGGCCTGCCAAAACTGGGCCGCGCCGGCCAATACCGCTAAAACCCAATTTGGTTTGGACAAATTCAAAAAACCAAAGGAAACGACGTTGATGACGTCCGGTTTTTGAATAAAAGGATAGACCAAATTTAGCGAGCCTTTCATCAATCCTGTCCGAAAAACCTGATAGACGGCGATCAAAAAAGGCAGCTGAATCAAAAGCGGCAGGCAAGACGAAAGGGGATTGATCTTATTGTCCTGATAAAGTTTGATCATCGCCTTGCCCTGCTCTTCCTTGCCGGGAAATTGCTTTTTTATCTCTTCGATCTTGGGCTGCAAATCCTGCAGCGCCTTCTGCGATTCAATCGTTTTCTTCGATAACGGCAGCAGCGCCGCCCGGATGATGACGGTTAGCGCGATAATAGAAATGCCAATATCATGGCCGGGAATAAAGTCATACAGCCAGATCAAAAGATTTAGCAGCGGCTGATAAAAAATTATCGTCAGCAGATGAACCATAAATGTCAAATTAAAAAATAAAAAAGAAAAAAGAAAAAATTTTTTATTTCTTATTTTTTCTCTTTTATTTGGATTCAGGCCGGGTCTATCCCGCCTTTATTCCAAGGATTACAGCGTAAAATTCGCCAGCAGGCTTTGATACCGCCCTTTATTACTCCGTATTTCTCGATTGTTAATATAGCATATTCCGAACAAGTCGGCTGGAAACGGCAATAACCGTGCGGAAAATATATTTTTAAAAATCCGTGATCAAAGGATAGAGTATGCTGATAAATCCGAATTGCTTTGATAATCAAAATTGCTGAAAAATGATCGATTTTCTGGAAAAAATTATTCATATCCGCCTTTTCAGCGCCGAATTTAAATTTCCAATCAATCTTAATCTTTTTAAATTATCAACCAGCGAATTCCGCAACTCCTGATAATCTAAAGTCCGGGCGGCCGGTAAAACAGCGATGACGATGTCAAAACCAATTGGCAAATTATTCGCTTCGGCACGCAATATTTCCCGAATCCGGCGTTTGATTCTATTGCGCTCCACGGCCTTCTTACTGACTTTTAAGCCGATCATTATCCCGAATCTGTTCAATTTAAGCCCGGTGGACAAGGACTTGATGCCTAAAGCTTTATCAAAACTCGAGCGCCCTTTTTGCCAAACCGCGTCAAAATCCTTTTTTTTCAGCAAACGATTAGCTTTTTTCAACATTGAAACGACGATGCTACGACCGTTAGCCGTAGCATCATTATCGAGAAGTCTTATTTAGACAATCTTTTGCGGCCTCGGGCGCGGCGTCTTTTTAAAACATTGCGGCCGTTTTTAGTTCTCATTCTTTTGCGAAAACCGTGTTTCTTCTTGGCCCGTCTCGCGTTCGGCTGATAGGTTCGCTTGGTGCTCATATAACTTAGCTCGATTAATTTTAATTCAATCCCACTATAACACGGCAAAATTGATCAGTCAATCTTTTGCCGATCGGTTTCTGATTTTTTCGCCCCGCTTGCCAAAAGGCCGCTTTTAATATATAATAGATTTTGACAAATATAATTTTAGCTCGAGAAAACTTTGCGTCTGGCTCAGTTTTTTTAAGTTTAATGCGTATGGATAATGAAAAAAATCAGGGTTTAGACAAAAAAACTCTGGAAAAAATCCAAAATGACTTGATTAAACGGAAGAAAAAAATTCTGGCTGATTTAGGCGAGATCGCCAAAAAAGATCCTGCTTTAGGCGAAGACGAATACAAACCGGCTTTCCCCGAATACGGCGACAAACCCGATGAGAATGCCCAGGAGATTGCCGAATACACCACCAATCTGGCCGAAGAAGACATGCTGGAAAAAACTTTGCGCGATATTGATTCGGCTCTGGATCGGATTAAAAAGGGGACTTATGGCATCTGCAAATACTGCGGCAAACCGATCGACCCGCGCCGCCTCATGGCCCAGCCGACGGCCGGCGCCTGCATTGAGTGCAAGACAAAATTGCAAAACAGCTGAATCGCCTCGGTTTGTTATCGGTTATAATCCAAATCTACAAATGGCATCCAAATCTACAAATATTTCATCGAAGAAGACGGTTGCGTTTATAATTCTGGCCGTCTTTTTTGTTATCCTCGACCGATTTTTGAAAGCCTTGAGCCTAAAAGGTTTTTTCGACGCGCCCATTCCTCTGATCGGAAATTTTTTCAGCTTGAATTTCGTCAGGAATTATTACATCGCTTTTTCCCTCCCTTTCTCCGGCCCGATCCTCACGGCGCTGATCGGGATAATTATTCTGATTTTATTAATCTATTGGCTAAAATTATTTATTCCCTTTTTTAAAAACTCGACTTCAAATTCATTGCTCCTTCCCTTGACAATATTGCTCTTGGGCGCTATTCTCAATTTTACCGATCGCATTTTATACGGCTTCGTCATCGATTATTTCTATTTGAAATATTTTACTATTTTTAATCTGGCGGATATAATGATCGTGGCGGGAGTCATTTGGTTAATAATTTTTAACAAGCCAAAAAAATATGCCGTCTAATATCGCCGGGCAAGGCCATATAATCGAAGCCGAACTCTTGGGCACGGTCAAAAAAGAAAAATACGAGCGGAGCGATCATCCCAATGTCGAGGCTTATCTTGATTTTGGCCAGTCAATCGATTTAGTAAAAAGAACGCAGCCGTCGGAAAATCCGACTTTGCCGGAGGCGCCTTTCGCGGCCGATTTGCGCCGGGCGGTCTCCAAAAAATTAGCTTCCTTGCCGAATAATTTTGCCTATGATCCCAAGAACTTGGAATATTATACTGCCGTAAAGTCACATTTGGATCAATGGCACAGCATTGACGCTTTTCTCGAATATCTTGACCGCCAGACGGGTAAGAAAACCCGGGCTTTAATCGATTTGACGATTGATCCGACCAAATCCATTGATCCGGCGTTTGCCGGCCAAATTGTTTTAATTCTCGCTCCCGGCGATGGTTTAGATAAGCAAATCGAAGGCGATCGGATTATTTGGAATAAATTAATTGAAGAAGCAAGCGACGAAATAGTCCAACAACTTTTACAGGGGCAGGAAATAAAATAATCAAATGGAAAGGTTTTTTACCATGAATTTAAGCGATAAAGTCAAAACTGATCTTTTAGGATCCGTAAAAAGGCTGGAGGCGGACGGAAACCATTCGGTCAATGCCGAAAAAATCTTATCGCCCTTAGAAAAAAAAGAAAGCATTATTCGCCTTTTTTGCACCGGCTGCGGTTTAACCTACGAGTTAACCCGAGAGTTGGGAGAAAAATATCTTTCTTCCGTTTCCAAAACTCTGCCCTCGATCATTGAGCCGGGCGAGTATGTGGAAAGCAACGGCTGCGGCGCCTGCACTGGACCGGGGGATTCATTTGAAATCAAAAAAGTATAAAAACAGAGCTCGGGAAATTTCCTCGAGCTCTTTTATTTTTTCCAAACTATTTCTCTTTGATCTTCCGCCAAATGTTTTAATTTTAATGAATTTACTTTTTCCGGCAGAAGTTTTTTTATTTTTTCCGGCCACTCGACCAGGCAGACCGAATCTTTTCTGCCCAGATAATCGGCGGCACCGATTGCTTCTAAATCTTTAGCCGACTTAAGTCGATAGGCATCGATATGACAAAGATGTCTTATCGCCGGATGTTTTCTGACCGGATAAATTTTCATCAAGACGAAAGTTGGGCTGTTAATGTTGCGCTTAATGCCCAAGCCGGAGGCGAAGCCGCGGGCGAAAACCGTCTTGCCCGCGCCTAATTCTCCGGACAAGGCATAAACCTCGCCGCCCTTGGCCTTCTTGGCAATTTTTTTAGCCAAAGCGATGGTCTCTTTTTCCGAATGAGTAATTATTTTCATGTGGACGGTGTAGGATTTGAACCTACGACCTCCTCGGTGTAAACGAGGCATTCTAACCGCTGAACTAACCGTCCGCTTGAAAAACTTGTCCCGAGGCAAGCTCGGGATGCCGACTTTACGTCGGCAAACCTCTAACCTTCCGGATGTAAACCGGATGCTCCCTGTCTGCCGGCAGGCAGGTAACCAGTTGAGCTATAAGCCCTGGATTATTTTTTATACAAATAAATTTTCAGGCGTCCGGGAATATCATCAACCGCGGCCGGTTCCCAGCCTGGCATGGGCCAGGTATAGCAAATAATTCTGGCTCCCGGCTTTAATTCTTTCTCCATTTTTTCTTTTAACTTTTCCATAATCCGCGGCATCAGAAAAACAAAAATTACATCAGCTTCACTCAAATTTATTTTCCAAAAATCCCGGAAAAAAATTTTCGGCTTATTCTTTTTGGGAGAACATAAAATTTTAATTTTGGTAATCAAATAGGGGAGCAGGGAGATTTCAAAGCCTTCGGAAATCGCTCCGGCTCCTGCAGCGGCAAAAAGCGTCCGGCCGTCGCCCGCGCCCAAATCAAAAAACTTCTCCCCTTCCTTAATTTTTGCCAAATCAATCACTCGCGCCACATCATTGGCATACATCGGCAGCCAAGGCGCCGCGCGCCAAGAAGCATAAAGAAAAGTCAGGGCAAAAATAAAAACAATTATATAAACCCAAATCATAAATCTAAATTTAATCTGCTTCAACAGACGAATTACGTCTTCACTGATTTTAGTGGGCTTTGCCCACCGAAGTCCGCTTCAGCGGACGAAGGTGGGGATGAGAGGACTCGAACCTCCACGCCTTTCGGCACATGCACCTCAAGCATGCGCGGGTACCAATTGCGCCACATCCCCGTATCAGATATCGGATTTCAGATGTCAAATTTCGGATATAGGAAATTCCCCCTCCTTTTTAAAGAGAGGCAAGAGATGGTTATCCGATTTCCGAAATCTGAAATCTGATTTCCGAAATTTACACAGTCATTTTATATTAGTATGCTTTTTCTTTCAATCTCTTATTATACTCGCCGCGCAGGAAATATAATTTTGATTTTCTGACTTTCGCCTGCTTCTTGATGACGATCCGGTCGACCGTCGGCGCGTGCAGCGGAAATATTTTTTCCACGCCCACGCCTTCGGAAATTTTGCGGACAGTGATCGAAGCGCCGGCCTCGTTGCCGTGCTTTTTGGCGATAATCATTCCGTCAAAAAATTGCAAGCGTTCTTTTTCTTCGCCCTTGGCATTAATTTCCTTAATCTTTTGATAAACGCGCACAGTCATCCCCGGCTTCAATTCTTCCGGCTTGGCAGCCTTACCTTTGGTATCTTTCTCGTCCACCGTAGCCTTGGCGGAGGTGGATTCTGCCGCCTTAACTTCGGCGGCGATATTCTTATCCTCCGTAGCTTTAGCGGAGGAGGATTTTTCTTCTGACATAAAATTATGAAATTTGAAATTAGAAATTGGAAATTGGAAATTGGGTCTAAAAAGATTGACTTTATGACTCCTAATTTCCAATTTCAAATTTCCAATTTCTATTACCTTTTTAGATATAAAAAATAGAATTCAGTGATTCTATTTGAAATAATCCTTTTAATTCAAATCTTTTTCAATATTAGAACAAAAAATAATAAATGTCAACATTTCCAGTGTTATGATAAATTTCCACTAATATCCGCTAATCGCCGTCCTGTTTTTCGTCCGCAACAATACTTTTAGTTATAGACTGCGTTTCGTTCGATTGAAAAAATTTATACCTTCTGGCCATGCATCTATTATATTACAAAAAAGGGTCAAGGTCCGCGACGATACTGTGACCGAGCCAAAAAAATACCCCACGCATTTCTACGCAGGGTATCGAGTTGAAAAAGATAGCCAAAGGACTAAGTCCCAAGTCCAAAGAGCTATTTACTTGCGAAGTGGAGGGAAGGACCGCTGGGAACCCAAGCAAAGTCGAGCTGGTACCAACAGACAATCACCCTGTCACCGTCCTCGATGAGACACGGGACGCAGAGGCAGTCGCTGCCGCCCCGAACGACTGACTTCCAGCCAAATACTGCTTTACCGGAAAAATACTTCCGGAAAAAAGCAATGCCCTTGGCTTGAATGGCTAAAAGGTCGGCGAGCCCAAGTTGATCTTTAATCATGTCGTTGTCTTTGAGGTAATTATAGATCACTTTCCCCTCAACAACTCCACTTTCTTGATCAGGATGATACCATTGCTTAACTACACCGATATCGTAATTGTTTGGCCCCGAGAGTTCCAAATCTTTGTGCAAAACTTCTTTCACCCAGTCGGGATATGCCGGGCTGACGGAACGATTGACGCGGATAATGGTATACGCTATCTTTTCTTCGGTGGTTGTTATGCTCCGAATTTCCGCGCGGCCATCAAGAACATCGAGGAAACTACGTAAATGCGCCTTTCCTTGAATTATCTTTGTAACTTCCTCCGGCGTGAGACCAATACTTTCAAAAGCATCGGCCGCCTGATGAATCTGTCCTTCTGCGTAAGAAGACATGGTCCTCTCCTTCTTTTTGCAACAATGTTCTTGCGAACGCGTTGCGGTTTTTGCCGTTCAGCTAAATCGTGATTGATTTTCGCCACAGCGGAAAATAATTTATATTCTGGATTCTCGTTTTCACCTGCCTCGCCAAAGCTTCAGCAAGGCGGGCGGGAATGACACAAGAATAAAGCACTTTCCGCCGTGGCAAATCGTTAATTGAACATTTTAAAGAGCTTGAATTTATCTTTACATAAAAGCAAATTTTATAAATTTTGTCAATGATTTAGGCTAAAAAATAGCTAAGATTAAATAGTTTTATTGCTATTTATTTGCCTTTCAACTGCCGCAAAAACCCGAGCAAAAACCTGATTGATATTCAAGTTGGTCGTATCTAAAACAAAGTCGTAATTTTTTAGATCAAAAACGCTGATGCCAAAATATTTGCCGTAGCGCAGCTTATCACTCTCCCGTCTGGCCAACAGGCTTTTTAGAACATCTGCTTCTGATTGCAGGTTTTTTCCTTCGTTGCGCTCGTTGCTTTTTTGCAGCGCGCCAAAAACTCTTTTCGCGCCTTCGGCAAAAGTTACGTCCAAAAAAATTTTAAAAGACTGGGGGATAAAATACCAGGATGTCCGGCCTTCGATGATAAAATTATTCTGCGTCTCGCCTAATTTTTTTTGATACTCATCGACTTCCAAATCCGTGGACGGATCAGTCTCGCCCAATTTGTTATATTCCTCAAGTGTCAGCCCGCGCTCCTTGGCTTTTTCGCGGCGGATGCCGCCGATATAATAACGCGGCCAGCCCAATTTGGCCGCCAGCATTTTGGCGATCGTCGATTTTCCCGCGCCCTCGGCGCCGGAGATAGAAATAATCATGACTTTAAATTACAAATTATTAATTACAAATATCGAATATTAATGATTTTAGCTCCTTAAATAATTATTGGCAACGGTTAAAAATTTAGGGTATAATTAAAATCTAAGAAATTTGTAATTTGTAATTCATAATTTTTAATTGAATTTCAATGTTTCTCGAAAAGTTAGATATCCAAGGCTTCAAGTCTTTTGCCAGTAAAAACACACTGGTGTTTCCGGCCGGCGTTAAGGATAAAAAGGGCATCACGGTTATTGTTGGGCCGAACGGTTCGGGAAAATCCAATGTGGCCGACGCGGTGCGCTGGGTTTTGGGCGAACAAAGCATGAAAACTTTGCGCGCCAAATCCTCCGAGGACGTGATCTTCTCCGGCTCCTCATCCAAGGGCCAATTGGGCATGGCCGAGGTTTCTTTATGCTTGAACAATGAAGACGGCCAGGCGCCGATCGATTTTTCGCAATTGGTTATTACCCGCCGCATTTATCGCAACGGCGAAAGCGATTATTTATTGAACGAGGCCAAGGTCAGATTAGCCGATATTCAAATCCTTTTAGCCAAGTCGAGCGTGGGCCAGAAAACTTACAGCGTCATCGGCCAGGGCATGGTCGAATCATTCTTGGCAACGACCGCGAGCGAGCGCAAAGAATTTTTCGATGAAGCCACCGGCGTGCGCCAATTTCAGATCAA
>DATJQC010000051.1:0-9482 GCA_035506055.1 Candidatus Nanoarchaeia archaeon
AAGACACTAGCTTAATAACAGAAAAAAAGCGCACCTGTTTTTAAAAACCTTCCTTTCTCTTTAGGAGATTGTTTGGTATAATTTATTTATGAAAAACAAACCAAAAATAAAAAAAATAAAAATTTACAGCAACCATCAGAAAATCGATGGAACCTTGTTTCTTCCTGAAAAAATATCAAAAAAGATTGGTGGAGTAATTTTTTTTCACGGGATGACCAGTGGTGAGAAAGGTTATCTCGCCATTGCCGAAAAACTTTCCGAAGCGGGCATCGCCGCTTTGACCGTTAATTTCCGCGGACACGGCACAAGTGCGGGAAATTTCGCTTCATTGACCATTGGTGACGCATTTTCCGACGGTATCAAGGCATATGACTTTTTTGTCCGACAAAAAATCATTGATAAACAAAAAATTGGAATTTGCGGATCGAGCCTCGGTTCGGCGATAGCTGCTATGGTATCCTCTCAAAAAAATGTCTGCAGCTTAGTATTGCGCGTTCCAGCAACCTATACCGATGAAATGATGCAACTTACTTACGAAGAAATAATGGCGGACGAAAAAAACATCTTTCAAAAAATTTCCAACCCGGGAAAAACGCAATCCATTCAATCGTTGAAGGAATTTACAGGAAGTTTACTTATTATCACTTCAGAACATGATTATGTCATCCCCGCGATAATACCAAAATCGTATATCACCGGTGCCAAGCGGGCGATAAAAAAAGAATTGTATAAAATTAAGGGGGCAACTCACAATCTTTCCCGCAACGCATGGCGTAAAGAATTTATTAATAAAACAATTAGCTGGTTCAAAAAAACTCTATAGCAAAAAAATTCAAGTAACTATAATAACAAAAACACCTCGCGCGAGGTGTTTTTGCGTAGAGACCTATTGTACGTGATCAACAAGGTTCGACTTGCCCCAATGGGTTCCGTCGGTAACGACGGACTTTTACCCAGCTATTTTTCAGAATCGCTTCCAAAAAATGTCGCAGGTAAAAAATTTGAGAGCCTGTTTGATAAGTTGCTTTCGTAACGAGAATTTCAAATTTCGTGCATAATTTTTTCTAAATTTTTAAGCTTATGCGGTGCATAGGCGAAAAAATTTGGAAAAAATTATGCCGAAATTTGGAAGTCGCAGTAGAAATGAACTTATCAAACAGGCTCTGACGCCTAGGATCCGTCATTTTTGCCGGAACAAATCCGCAAAAATATCAGGATCGATAGAAAAAAATATTCAGAAACTTGTTAATTGACAATAGAGCTTCCGCTTTAATTATACCAAAAAAATCGGTCTAAATAAAATCATCGCGCAACGGCTCAAATAAGCCAAAATTCCGGCTGGACAAAATAAAATTTTCTCCCTATAATGAAACTATATCTTAAATTTTTTCGTAGACGCTTCATGGATGAACTAAAAAAAGAAAATACTGAATCAACTTTTGGATCGGAAACGTTTAATCCCCAAAAAGCCAAAACCGGCGGAATAAAATTATTTTGGAAAATTTTAGGCGCGGCGGCTGTTTTTTTTATTCTGATCTTTTTGCTTTTTTCCTGCCGCGGCCCGATTTTCGAACAGACTAATTCTTTTCTTGACAAGATTCCCCTGCTCAACCAGCTCCGACACCTGGTTAACAGCTCTGATCGTTTATTAAAAGACGAGCAGACCGGCCGGATAAATATTTTACTTTTGGGAATCGGCGGAAAAAATCACGACGGACCTTATCTCACTGACACGATCATGCTCGCCTCGCTCGATGTGAAAGATAAAAAAATCGCCTTGCTTTCCATCCCGCGCGATCTTTCCATTCCCGTGGAAAATACGGCCAATTGGACGAAAATCAATGAAATCGACGCTTACGCCGAAGCCAAGACTCCGGGTTCGGGCGGCGTGGCGGTTTCGGAAGCCGTCGCCGACATCTTGAATGTTCCGGTTGATTATTATGTCCGCGTCGATTTTGACGCTTTCAAGGATGTCATCGACAAAATCGGCGGCATCGATGTTGACGTTGAAAATACTTTGGATGATTACAGTTATCCGATCGACGGCCAGGAAGACAATCCGGATTACAACGCCCGCTTTACGCATCTACATCTCGATAAAGGCTGGCAGCATCTGGACGGCACGTTGGCTTTGGAATATGCACGCTCGCGCCACGGCGCCGGAGTCGAAGGCTCGGATTTTGCCCGCGCCCGCCGCCAGCAGCTGGTTTTGCAAGCGGTGAAAGACAAACTTTTATCCGCCAATATCCTGCTCAATCCGGTTCTGGTCGGCCAAATCGTTTCCGAATTAGCCGATCACATCAGTACGAATCTGCAGATCTGGGAAATCATCAAAGCCTGGACGATGTTCAAGGATGTCAGCCGCGACAGCATCATTACCAAAGTGCTCGACAACAGCGCCGATGGCTTGCTTTACCAGACGATCAACGATCAGGGCGCTTACGTGCTGCTCCCGAAAAACGGCGATTTCTCCGAGATCCAATATCTGGCGCGGAATATTTTCACCGAAGTGCCGCCGCAAACCAAAGAAACCGTGGCCACCGAACAGGCATCTTTGGAAATCTTGAACGGCACCTGGATCAACGGCCTGGCCAACCGCGCTGCCGTCGACATAGACAAATACGGCTTCAAAGTTATCGCGGTCGCCAATTCCAGCCGCCAGAATTTTACCGCTTCGATTATTTATGATCTGACCATGGGGCAAAAGATTAATGCCCTGTCCGTGCTCAAGGCAAAAACCGGCGCCACAGTGACTTTTGATCTGCCCGATTGGCTCAAAGCCGATCTGTCCGCCGAGCTGACAAAAAATCCCGGCCAGGAAAAACCGGATTTCGTTTTAGTTCTTGGCCAGGACGCGGACACCACCAACTCCGGAACGGCCAACACGCAATAATCAGAGAAAAAATAAAAAAGAAAAGATAAAAACATGGATTAATTTTCCCTGTTTTTTTATATAACAATATTAGTGAATTAATTTAATAGTTAAGTGGTTGCGATTATTTCAATTTCCACTAAACGACAAATTAATTTCCTTATAGCGCGCATTGGAAAATTTCCGCAATCACGCAACGTATCCTCCCCAGGCGGACAGGGAAGCCGTGCAAAATTGCGTTGTCCGAAACAATTTTGCTAGGTTTCATAGCGAAGTGACAGGAAATAAGGTCTGCGCGCAAGTCCCCTCTATTAAGAGGGGTGCCCGAGCGATTAGCGAGGGCGGGGTGTGTTATTTTGTGCCACTTTTTTTAAAAAAAGTGGCAAAGATTCTTGATAAATTTTTATTTTTTGCCTATTGCTACTTGTAACTTTCTATCTTATACTTGAAATATATGCCTAAAACAAAGAAAAAAATGCCCCTGGTCGTCATTTTCGGCCGAACCAATGTGGGCAAATCCACGCTTTTCAACACTTTGACCGAAAAACATCAGGCAATCGTCTCCGATATCGCCGGCACCACTCGC
The DNA here is from genome assembly GCA_035506055.1 of Candidatus Nanoarchaeia archaeon. Classification (GTDB taxonomy): domain Bacteria; phylum Patescibacteriota; class Patescibacteriia; order Patescibacteriales; family WJLG01; genus JAQTUZ01. Next base: position 3,459 of record DATJQC010000051.1, read on the forward strand.
GACAGCAACGTCAATATCGTCCGCTGGGGCGGTTTTGCTTTTGAATTGATCGATACGGGCGGAATCATCAACCCTGATCAGAATACGCTTTTCGATAAACGCAAACCCATCTCGACTGTAAGCCTGCCCCGCCCCGCTAACACACCCCGTCCGCGCGGCGCGGCCACCCCCTCCCTGCCTGCCGGCAGGCAGGTTGATAGAGGGGAATTTCCTAAAACCGAGGAAGAAATCAATATTAAAGTTCAAAAACAGGCGGTGCAATATTTAAAGCTGGCTGACCTGGTGCTTTTTGTCGTCGATAATAAAACCGGAATTTTGCCGGCTGACCGGCAGATGATCAATGTCTTGCGGAAAAATTTGACCGGCGCGATCGAAAATAAAATAATTTTGGTCGCCAACAAAGTCGATTCGCAAGCGCAGCAAGCCGATGCCGCCGAATTCAACAAGCTGGGCTTGGGCGAACCGTTTATGATTTCCGCCGTCACCGGTTCCGGCACCGGCGATCTTTTGGACTTGATCGGCAAATTTTTTAAAAAAAGAAAATTGCAAGTCAAAGAAAGAACCGGGGAAGAAGAAAAAATTTTCGTCTGCATGCTGGGCAAACCGAACGTCGGCAAGTCATCGCTTTTAAATTCTTTGCTGGGTTATGAAAAAGTGATCGTCTCGCCGCTTCCGCACACTACCCGCGAACCGCAGAACACGGAATTGGAATATTTAGGCAAGAAAATAATTTTGATTGATACGGCCGGAATTTCCCAGCACGCGCACAAATCCGAAGGTTTGGAAAAATACGGCGTGGAAAAATCTTTGGCCACCTTGCGCCGTTCGGATATTGTCTTACTAATTTTGGATATTAACGAAGTCTTGACGCATCAGGATGCTAAACTGGTCGAAGAAATTGTCGAGGCTGGCAAAAGTTTGATCATCATCGCTAACAAATGGGACTTGGTAAAAAATCGCGATACGAAAAAATATACCGCGATCATCCGCGACCATTTTCCTTTTGCCAACTGGGCGCCGATCCAGTTCGCTTCGGCCAAGACCGGCGAAAAAGTGCAAAAGATATTCGATCTGATCTTGGAATTGGAGGCGGCGAGAAAAATAAAATTATCCGATTCGCAATTAGCGCATTTTTTATCAAAAATCGTAAAAATCCATCATCCGGCCAAAGCCAAAGGAACCCGGCCGCCGCATATTTACGAACTCAAGCAGGAAGGAATTGATCCGCCGGTTTTCGAAGTCCGGATCGGCGCCGATGACAATCTGCATTTTTCCTATACCCGTTTCATCATTAACAAACTGCGCGAGCAATACGGCTTCCACGGCGTGCCGATAAAAATTTACGTCGCCAACAAACCGCGCGTCCACGGCCAGATGGGTTTGCCCGGCCGCAAACGCGCCATCCCCGGCCGTCCGCCGGCCGTACCGCGCCGTTATCGCGCCGCACGGAGGAAATAAAGCGATTTGCTTTTTCCTCAATATTATGATATTATCAAACTATGAAGAAAAAAAATAAATCTTACTGCTTATATCGAGCAAGATGAGGATGGCGTGTTTATCGGTTCGATCCCGGCCTTTCCCGCTTGTCATGCTCAAGGCAAAACTCAAGAGGGGATGCTGAAAAATATTAAAGAAGTTTTGCGCCTCTGCGTTAGGAATGCCGACAAAAAATTTTCGGATAATGCTAATACGGCTATTTTAATATAAATATGCGAAAAATTGATTTAAAAAATGTGGTTTGGAAAGAGGACAAATATTATGTTGCCCAATGTTTGAACGTGGACGTTTCCAGTTTTGGCGAAACAAAAAAACAAGCTTTAGCGGCTTTGGATGAAGCATTGGAATTATATTTTGCGGACGAAAAAGCTCCAAAAATGGCAAAGATAGAAAAACCGGAGCTTGTGCAAATGTCAATCTGCCATGCCTAAGCTATATTCTTCTTCGCAAATTATCAAAGTCCTTCAAAGCAAGGGCTTTATTTATATCTCTCAAAAAGGAAGTCATGCTAAATTCAGAAAAACCGGCAAGCCAGTTCTAACTGCTATTGTTCCTGCGGGGAAAAAAGAAATTCCCCTTGGAACTTTCCGATCGATTCTGCGCCAAGCTAATTTGGCGGAAAGCGATTTTAGCAACAAAAAATAACATGAAAATTATTGTCGGTCTGGGCAACCCGGGCCAAGAATACGAAAACACCAGGCACAACGCCGGCTTTATGCTGGTCGATAAATTGGCCGCCGATGCCGGCGCGACCTGGAAATTTAACAAACGCTTCAAGGCCGAACTCGCCGAAAGCCGCGGCGTTTTTTTCGTTAAACCGCAAACTTTTATGAATGAGTCTGGCGTAGCCGTTGCCGCTGTTTTATCTTATTATAAATTACTTCCCAAAACTCTGGGAATATTAAAAGCCAAAGGCGCTGATCTTTCGCAAATCTTAACCGTCATTCATGATGATTTAGATATTCCTTTCGGCACTTACAAAATTTCCGTTGATTCCCGCTCGGCCGGCCATAAAGGCGTCCAATCGATCATTGATCATCTCAAGACCAAAAATTTCCGCCGCCTCCGCCTGGGCATCAAATCCGAATCTCGCGGCCAGATTCCCGCCGACAAATTTGTCCTAATGAAATTCAGTGGCGAAGAACAAGAAGAGATTAATACTCTTATAAGGAATATAAAGCTATAAGCCATCTTCATTGTCCGGATCGGGATGCGCGTAACTAAATAATATTAAAATGAATATGACCATACTTGTTACCGGGGCCAGCAGTTATGTTGGGGCAAAAATTTATGCGGATTTAAGGAAAAAATTTAATATTGTGGGAACTTTTTATTCTAATAAACTTTTCCCGGAATTGGAATTTCTTGATATCACAGACAAAATTGCAGTGGAGAACTTTATTGAAAAAATTCGGCCGGACATTATTGTTCATGTCGCCGCAAACGCCAGCGGCAGTTGGTGCGAGGAAAACACAGAACAGGCGATAGCAATAAACCAAGAAGGTACGAGGAATATCGTTGCGGCCGCAAATAATTCGGGTTCCAAGATAATTTTTATCTCGTCGCTGGCGATCATAGACACTAAAAGCCTTTATAGCAAGACAAAGATTGAGGGAGAAAATTTTGTTAAAAAAACGCGGGCGGGATATGTAATATTGAGGCCGTCTTTAATCGTCGGCCTAAGCCCGAACACCGCCAATGATAGGCCCTTTAATCGCTTGTTAAAAAATATTACCGAAAAAACCCCGGCAATTTATGATACTTCTTGGAAATTTCAGCCTACCTGGTTAAAACATATTTCCGAAGTTATTGAAAATATTATCGAACGAAATATATCAAACGAAATAATACCCATTAGTGTTCCCGAAACTAAAACAAGATTTGATATCGCAAAAGATATATTGTCCGAATTCGACGTTAAGGTTTTACCGGAAGACAAGAAGGATCGGACTCCAAGTTTCTCAAATGATTTAAAAAAACTTAAAGAACTGGAATTGCCATTTTACACCTACGACCAAATGATAAAAGGCATAAAGGAAGAAATTCATAATTACCTAAAAACCAAATAATTGACCTCGTCAGAGTCTCCCGTCTCGGGGACTCTGACAAAATAGCAGCAACTGGCGGCAGAGTCCGCTGACGCGAGACTCTGCTGAAGCCAAAAATATTAATCTTCAAAAATATTTATGATTGTAGGCCGAGCGATAATTCCAAATATTAAAGAGGCGCGGAAAAAGATTGAGCAATTGGGCGCAATCTTTAAGGGTGAATATATTTATAAAGACATTATTTTTATTCCGGATAAAAATAATTTTAATCTAAGCGATGATTATTTAAAATTAAGGGTTTATACTGAAAACAATTGGCCGACAAAAAATTTTCGTTTGGTCAGAAAAATTAGGGGCAAAAGTGTTTTAAAACAAGAATTTGACTCAGAAAAAGCGTCTTTAAAATTTATTAATGATGAATTTTCCGCCGAATTCAAACGCGGATTCGAATTTTCCCGAACCGGCTGGCAATATGATTTAAAAAATAATCACATCTTCGTTGAGGACGTTGAAAATTTTAAGCCCACGATTGAAATCGAATCCGAATCGGAGCCAGAATTAAAATCGCTTTTTGATCAAATCGGCATCGTTGAAAAATTGACCGAATCAATGCCGGAAATCATGAAAAGAATAAAAATAGTTTAGTATTTCCGCCTCGTCGCGGTCCGCGGCGACTTGTCCTGAGTTGGTCGAAGGAGACTGCGACGGAACCAAAAATAAAAAAACCGGCCTCGCGCCGGATTTTATTTTCCAATTTTTTCTTTTTTAATTTTTATTTTTTAATTGATTTCCTGCCGCGCAAAATTCTGCTTAAAAGCAAGGTTGCCCTTTTTAAAGCTTAGCCAAATCAAGGAGGGGCGATTCAACCAAGCTACTTTCAAGCAGAATTCCAAGCGCCAGCCCCTCCAAACTGTCGTTAAAAATTAATTTTATGATACAATATTAACGTTCGCTTTGCCGCTCACTTTACGCCCCATGAATGAACAAGGAGGAATGCATCCATGCGACGATAAAACAAGCGACAAGCCAAACGCTAATGTTTTGAAAAGTTTTCGAGCGTTGCTTAATATTATCACAGCAAAAAATCCCGTCAAGAGCCGTAATTTTGTAGTATAATATTTTTTAATATTGGCTAAAATTTATGCAAATCAACGATAAAGATTTTTTGATCGCTTTGAGCTATTTTCGGCCGTTCGGCCCGGTGAGTTTGAAAAAATTAAAAAATTATTTTCCTTCTTGGCGAAATGCCTTTAACGCTCCGGCTACCGAGATCGTCCGCGCCGGGATCGAGGAAAAAACCGCCGACGAGTTCGCCGCGGCCAGAATTAATATCGCGCCGGAAAAAATCGGGGAATATTTGGCGCGAGAAAATATTTCAACTGTTTCGCTCGAGGAAGATGAATATCCGGAACTGCTCAAAGAAATATTTTATCCGCCGTTTTTATTATTCTATAAAGGCAAGCTGTCGGTGAACGGTTTAAAAACTTTAGCCGTAGTCGGCGCGCGCAAATGCACTTATTACGGCCAGCAAGCGATTGAAAAATTAATTCCGCCGTTAGCCGCGCATAAGATATTAATAATAAGCGGCTTGGCAATCGGGATTGATTGTCTCGCGCAAATGGAAACGGTGAAGGCTGGCGGTCGAACAATCGCCGTACTCGGATCTGGCGTCGACCGCAAAAGCATTTATCCGGCGCAAAATTTATTGCTCGCCGAAAAGATAATCGAATCCGGCGGGGCGATTGTTTCCGAATTTCCGCCCGGCACGCCGCCATTGAAACAAAACTTTCCCCAGCGCAACCGGATTATCGCCGGTTTAGCGCAGGCGACGCTGGTGGTCGAGGCTAATCAAAAATCCGGTTCGCTGATCACGGCCCGCTTCGCTCTGGAAGAAGGGCGGGAAGTGATGGCCGTACCGGGAAATATTTTTTCTCCGGCTTCCGAGGGGCCGAACAATCTAATAAAATCGGGCGCGAAACCGATTTTCAGCGCCGATGATATTCTCGAATCTTTCGGCGTTTTTGCCGAAAAAAATGCGGAAAATCACAAAAAAGATTTTTCTCAATTCAATCTTGACGAGCGGAAAATTTTGGCCAGATTATCCTGCGAGCCCACCCCTCTCGACGAGCTGATCCGCGCCACTCAACTTGACACAAAAATAATAAATAGTACACTGACTATATTGGAAATCAAAAAAGCAGTCAGAAATGTGGGGGGAGGAAATTATATTTTAACATGATGCGAATACTACAAACTCCGCGAATCGAATTATAATTCGTTAAAATATTTGCGGTATTCGCGAAAAATTCGTTGTATTCGCATCATATTTAATAACAATTAATCTCATGGATTTAATCATCGTTGAGTCGCCAACTAAAGCCAAAACTATTACCAAATTTTTAGGCAAAGGTTTCGAGGTTGAATCTTCCTACGGCCATGTCCGCGATCTCCCCAAAAGCGAGATGGGTATTGATATTGA
>DATJQC010000052.1:0-5617 GCA_035506055.1 Candidatus Nanoarchaeia archaeon
GTCAATCAAAAAGGCGGAGTCGGCAAGACCACCACGGCCGTGAATCTGGGGGCGTATTTGGCGCAACTCGGGAAGCACGTCTTGCTGGTCGATGTTGATCCGCAGGGTAATGCGACTTCCGGTATCGGCATTGAAACGAAAGATTTGGAACATGGTTTATATGAAGCTTTGACCGAACAAAAAACCATTTTTGAAATAATCAAGAAAACTAAACAGGAAAAATATCATATCGCGCCTTCGACTCCGTCGCTGGCCGGCGCCGGCGTGGAAATGGTGAATTTGGCGGATCGCGAATTCCGCTTGTCCCGTCTTCTGGAAGCGATAAAAAACGAATATGATTATATCATTATCGATGCGCCGCCGTCTCTTGGTTTGCTGACCATTAACAGCTTGGTGGCAGCCGATGAAGTTTTGATTCCGGTGCAAAGCGAATATTACGCGCTGGAAGGCTTGGGACAGCTGCTGGAAACCATTTCGCTGGTGCAGAATAATTTAAAACCGGAGCTGGGAATAATGGGCGCGGTGATCACGATGTATGACGCGCGCAATAAATTATCTTCGTCGGTGATGGGCGAGTTATACCAATATTTTCCCAACCGCGTTTTCCGATCGGTGATTCCCCGCAGCGTGCGTTTGGCCGAAGCGCCGTCCTACGGCCGCTCGATCCTGCATTACGATAAAAATTCCAAAGGCGGTCGCGCCTACGAAAGATTGGCTCGTGAAATTATTGACTTGGAAAGCAAATAATCGCTTGATAGGATATTTTTTCTTTTTTATTTTTTAATTTTTAATTGAATTTATGGCTTACGGCTTAGGTAGAGGATTATCTTCGTTAATTCCGCCGAAAAAAGAAAAATCAAACGCGGTGATCAGGGAAGATGAATATTTTTCTTCACCTGCCGCGGTTTTATCCGACGGAGTTTTACAAGTCGATCCGAATCAAATTGAAGCTAACCCGATGCAACCGCGCAAAAGTTTTGGCGAGGCGGAAATCAACGAGCTGGCCGAATCGATTAAAACTTACGGCATTATTCAGCCGCTGATTGCCACTAAAAAAGGCGGTCGTTACGAATTGATCGCCGGCGAGCGCCGGTTGCGCGCCGCCAAAGTCGCCGGCCTATCGAAAGTTCCGGTGATTGTCCGCGATTATGATGAGCAGAAAAAATTGGAAGTCGCTTTGGTGGAAAATTTGCAAAGAGAAGATTTGAACCCAATCGATCGCGCCGGCGCCTATCGGCAATTGATGGCTGATTTTAATTTAACCGTCGAAGAGGCGGCCAAAAAGGTCGGTAAATCCCGTCCGCAGGTTTCCAATACTTTGCGCCTGCTGTCTTTGCCGGCGGAAATCCGCGCGGCATTGTCCGGCGGAAAATTAAGCGAAGCGCACGCGATTTATCTTTTGGGGCTTGATAACGAAGTCAAACAGTTGAATGTTTTCCGGAAAATTTTGCGGAACGATTGGACGGTTCGCGAAACCAGCCGGCAGGTGCGCCGGATCGGAGGCACCAAAGAATCGCGCATCAAGGATGATCCGGCCGACGCGGTTCGCGAAGCCGCTTTCCGTTCTTTCTTCGGCGCCAAGACGGAAATCAAGCGGGCTAATCGCGGCGGCAAAATTATCATTGATTTTTACAGCGACGATGAGCTGGCGGAAATGACGCGGAAGATTAAGAATTAGGAATAAAGATTTAAGAATATTTTTATCAAAGTCCCGCCCTAAGCGGGCTTTGTATTATGCGGTGATTGACGCGACGGCTCGAATACCATAAAATAAAATTCCCCGCCTTGGTTTTATCCAAAGCGGGGCGAGAGTTATTGCTCCTGATACCATTGAATTGGTATGTTTGTTTGGTGGAAAAGCTTTTGGCTTAAAAGGTTGCGATAAACAAAATAACGCGCAGAGCCTTAAACAAAGCGGAGCTCCTTAGCCGGAGCCTATTCCCCGGCGACCATACTCTCAAGCATTTAAAGCATAATGCTAATTTATTTTTTTGTCAAAGGTTGATCATGAAAAAGACATATCACATCGTTACCATCGGCTGCCAGATGAATATTTCCGATAGCGAGCGGATTGCCGCTTATCTGGAATCATTCGGCTTCAAGCCTGAACCAAACCGCGCCAAAGCCGGTTTGGTGGTTTTGAATACCTGCGGCATCCGGCAGAAAGCCGAGGATCGCAATTATGGCTTGATTCCGGCGATCAAGAAAAAAAATCCGCGCGTCAAAATAATCTTAACCGGCTGTCTGGCCGAGAGAAAAGATGTGCAAAAAAGATTAGCTCGCGTCGTGGATATTTTCTTGCCGATAAAAGATTTGCCCAATCTTTACCGTGAACTTGGTTTTGAAAAAGTCCCCTCTATCAACCTGCCTGCCGGCAGGCAGGGAGGGGGTGTCCGCCCAGGGCGGACGGGGTGTGTTATCAGTGATTCGAAAGATTACCTGGATATTTCTCCTAAAAGTAATTCCAATTTTTCCGCCTATATTCCGATCGGCAACGGCTGCGATAATTTCTGCTCCTACTGCGTCGTGCCTCACGCCCGCGGCCGCGAAGTTTATCGCTCCGCCGGAAATATTATTGCCGAGGCGAAAAATTTTATCAGCCGAGGTTATAAAGAAATAATTTTGATCGCCCAGAATGTTAATAGCTACAAATATTTGGCGGCTAAAAAAGATTTAAAGTATTTTCCTAAAAAAAAGATCGGCAAGGAAATAACCTTTCCGGAATTATTGGAAGCGGCGGCGCAAATAAAAATCCCCTCTATTAACCTGCCTGCCGGCAGGCAGGGAGGGGGTGGCCGCGCCGCGCGGACGGGGCGTGTTGAATATGGCAAAAATAAAAATATTGATTTTTGGCTAAGGTTTTTTACAAGCCATCCAAAAAATATGAGTGATGAATTGATGGCGGTGATGAAGAAAAATTCTAAGATTTGCCGGCAGATCCATCTGCCCATACAATCAGGCGACGATAAAATTCTGGCCGCGATGAATCGCCAATACACTGTCAAACATTATCTTGGTTTGTTGAAAAAAATAAGAAAAGCCATGCCGCGGATCGGCATCTCCGCCGATATCATCGTTGGTTTTCCGGGCGAAACCAAGAAGCAATTCGCCAATACGGAAAAATTAATGCGGCTGGCGTTGTACGATATGGTTTATCTGGCGCGCTTCAGTCCGCGGCCCGGTACGGCGGCGGCAAAACTGAAAGATAATGTTCCGGCCGCGGAAAAACAGCGCCGCGAAGAAGCCTTAAATGAAATTTTGAAGAAAACCGCCTGGAAAAATAATCAGCGTTATTTTGATAAAGTCATTAAAGTTTTAGTCGAAGAAAAAAACAAGCGCGGGGAGTGGCTGGGGAAAAACGAGCAGTTCATCACGGTAAAAATTATCGGTTCAGTCGCGGAGAATTTGAAGGGCAAGTTTGTCCAAGTTAAAATTACCCAAGCCAACGACTTTGGGTTGACCGGACAGTTAGCGAACAATTATGGAAAATAAAGCCAAAATTATTGTCATATTAGGCACGACCGCTTCGGGCAAAACCAGGCTGGCCGTGGCTTTGGCGCGGGAATTCAACGGTGAAATAATTTCCGCTGATTCCCGCCAGGTTTATCGCGGTCTGGATATCGGTTCGGGCAAAGATTTGCAAGAATATGGGGAAAAAAATCCCCTCTCGAGAGGGGTGGCCGCGCCGCGCGGACGGGGTGTGTTAAGCACGGTTGATGAGTCGAAGGTTTTTGTTCCGCATTATTTGATTGATGTTGCCGATCCGAAAGAAATATTTAGCGTGGCCGAGTATCAGAAACAAGCCTTTGCCGCCATCGAGGATGTTCTGCAAAGAGGGAAGTTACCGATCATTGTCGGCGGCTCTGGCCAATATCTGGAAGCGGTCGTGGAAAATTATCAGTTGACGGAAATCAAACCGGACAGGACGGTCCGCGCGGAAAATGAAAACAAAACCGTGGCAGAATTATTTACCGAATTGCAAAATAAAAATTCGGCCTTTGCCGAAAAATTAAATAATTCCGATAAGAATAATAAACGCAGATTAATTAGATATTTAGAAGTGGCGAATAATTCCCCTTTGTCAACAGCAGTCAGAAGGGGAGTAGCCGCGCGCGAGACGGCTTTGCCCAGCGAAGCCCAGCCCCTCTTGAAGGGGCTGGACGAAGTTGGGGGTGTGTTAAACAACGGGGCTTACGATTTTTTGTTATTGGGATTGACATACCCCAAAGAAATTTTGGCCGACCGTATCCATCGCCGCCTGATCGATCGCCTGGAAAAAGAAAATTTAATTCAGGAAGTGAGCGACTTGCATGACAAAACCGGCCTGTCTTGGGAAAGATTGGAATCTTTTGGGCTGGAATACAAATTTGTTTCGCAATATTTGCAAGAGAAGATTGATTATGATCAGATGGTTGAATTATTAGAAAGGGCAATAAATCAATTCGCCAAGAAGCAGATGACCTGGTTCAAACGCTGGGAAAAGAGAAGAAAAATAAATTGGCTGAAAGATAAAAACGAAGCGGAAAATTTGGTAAAAAATTTTTTGAAATAATTCTTGAGAAATAAAAACCGCAAGCAGTATTCGCGGTTTTTATTTTGTAATATGATCTTAAGCTTACGCTTCAGTGTTTATTGATTTTTCGGCTCATTCAGGCGATTCTGATTTTTCCAAATAGATTTGGACCTATAAAAGTTGGCGGCTAAGAACATACCGAACATTCCCCACAGGAAGCCGGCGCAGAATACGGCGACTTCTAACAAACTCGATGATCCGGCGATAAAATAACGTAAAGTGATTAGTAAGGCGAGGACGATAACGACGGCGATGACATAAAACTTGAGCGGACGTATTTTGAATCCCAGCATAGAGTTTTTTTATTAGATTTGACAATTATTTATTTTAATATATACTGTAAACATGATTGTTGGCCTCACTTTTTTGAGGCTCCGAGATTCCCACTACTCCGCAAGGATAGTGGGTTTCGCTTTTATATTAAGTATTTCAGCAACTTTTTCCTTAATCAGTAAAAAATTTTTTTCAGATACGGTACGGTTTTTCATTTTCCGAATCAACCTCTTCGAACTTATCAGGCGCATTTGCGATAGAATGAAGATATCTTTTCCGGCCTCATTTTCTAATTCTAAATAATAATAACCTCGTTTATCTTGGGTCGTTATTGGAATAACCAAAAGTGTATTAGGATTTATTTTCTTTAAAACTAAAACCGGTCTTTCAAAATAACCATTTTTACCGTCAATCTCATTGCCGATATTTATGCCAATGCTGGCCCACCAGATTTCTCTTTCGTTGAAATAAATGATTCTTTCTTCATTGGCGTGGATCCGCATTTTTAATTTTGTCCATTCCACCATTTTTTCCAATTTTTCTCTTCCCTCCAATATTCCCTCCATAAAATAAATTACAAAATATTTAACGGCCTCATCAGGGTTTCTTGCCTTTAAGACTCTGACGCGATTGGCGTCCCTTTGTGGCAGAGTCCCTTTCAGGAAACTCTGCCGGAGCCAAAATATTCATCAAAAAAAAGATTCTGCACTGCTATGGAGCCAAGCTTATTTTCTTCAATTGAATTAGATTTTATAATTTTATATTTCATAT
>DATJQC010000053.1:0-9744 GCA_035506055.1 Candidatus Nanoarchaeia archaeon
CCAATAACAAGCTATCTGAGCAGATGCACAAGAAAAGCGCCCTGAACGCGCACTTGATCCCCTTCTTTGGAAAATTCTTGATTTCCGAAATTACCAACCAAAGGGTTGAAGAGTTTAAGGCGGCCAAATTAAAATCCAAGCTAAAAGCGAAAACAATAAATAATTTAACCTCTATTTTGGCAAAGTGTTTGCGTTCGGCGGTGGAATGGGAAATAGTTGATAAGATTCCCAGAATACAGAAACTAAAAGTTCCTCCCTATAAATACGATTTCCTAACGGAAACGGAAGAAAACATTTTAATCTCATCTGCTCATGGGGTTTGGAGGGAAATGCTCACTGTGGCAGTTGATACAGGTTTGCGACTTGGAGAGTTAGCGGCACTTGATTGGCCATCTATAAATTTTGCCAAAAATGAAATTATAGTCAGAAGGTCGTTCACGGTTAAACAAATGTCTGCGCCGAAAAGCAATCGAGAGAGGCGCATCCCCATAACCAATCGTGTCTGCCAAATGCTTCAAAGTAAAAGCGAGGGGATCGGGCTTATCTTTACCATAGAACCGGGGATGCCGTTATTGCAAAACAGATGCCGAAACAACCTTCTTAGAATCTGTAAGAAAGCCGGCCTAAGACCGTTAATATGGCACACATTGCGCCATACATTTGCAACTAGGCTTGTAAGCCACGGAGCCTCTATAAAAGCACTACAGGAACTTATGGGCCACTCAGATATCCAAACTACGATGCGCTATGCCCATCTGGAGTGCAACGTCTTGAACGACACGATTGATATCCTGAACAAAATCCAAACGTTTGGTCAACAGGTGGTCAACACTCCCCAAAAACAAAAAATAAACGCAGCTCATTCGAGGCAATAAAAATGCTTCTTTCTCTCTTAATATAAAAGAAAAAACGCCTTGCGGGCGTTTCATCTTTTTACTGGCGGAGAGTGAGGGATTTGAACCCTCGAAGGTTGTGACACCTTGCATGCTTTCCAAGCATGTGCACTAGACCACTATGCGAACTCTCCTTATCGTAGATATCAGATATCGGATTATTGATAAACACTTGCTATTGAAAAATTATCTGCGCGCGCGCCGCCAGGGCGAATTGGAAAAAATAGCGGCGCAATTCTTCGGCGGAAACGGAAAAATTTATTCCTCCCTGGAAAAAATCACAAAAAACTTCGCGGGTGCGGGCAATCTCTTTCAGACGATGGCGGAAACGTTCGTCGGCCAAAGTCAGATCAATTAGCGCCAAAGTCCGGTCAAAAGCTTTTTGCTCGGCAATGGCATCTTTTTTTTCGCGCCAGCTGAAAGCCCGCTCGGCCTCGCTGCCGATATTGCCCATCTGTTCGGCTAAAGAAAACTTAGACCACCTCTCTTGGGAAAATCCAAAATTATCCATAAAATTATTCGGTAAGCGCGGAAATAATTTTTAATATTTTTTCTCTTGTCAATAAATCTTCAACGAAGCGCGAGCGATTATTGGCGCCTGGACGGATATTTATCATGGAATCAAATTCCAGCCATTCTTCTTGGGGTTTATCGGGATAAATATTTATTCCCCATAAATCTTTCTGATCTGAACCGTTTTCCAATAGAGCCGCTTCTTCATCGGCGTGCATTTCACCGCCCAAAGCCACAACGCCCTTCTCGATATCAACCACTCCCTTTACCAAATCACCGAATCGCTGTTCGGCAATCTCTTTCAATTTTTCTCGGCTTATCTTTTGAGAAATGATTATTATATCACTCATATAAAAATTAATTTTTGAACGCAAAGCGTTACGTTCCTATAAAATCGGTTTTTTCTGATGCCAATCGGTGGCTTGCTGGAAGGCTGAGGCGAAACGAAAAATCTTCCCTTCGCCGAAACGCGGGCCGATTAATTGCATGCCAACCGGTAAATTCTGATCAAAACCGCAAGGCAAAGACATCGCCGGCAAACCGGCGAGTGATGCCGGAATAACGAAGATATCTTCCAGATACATCTGTAACGGATCGGCGGTATAGGAACCGATCTTGTAGGCGATGGTCGGCTGGGTCGGCGTTAAAATAATATCAACTTCGTTCAACACCGCATCCATTTCATTTTTGATTTTGGTGCGGACTTTTTGCGCCTGCAGATAATAGGCATCGCGATAACCGGCGGACAAAGCGTAAGTGCCCAGCATAATGCGACGCTTGGCTTCGCGGCCGAATCCCTTGCCGCGCGACTTAGTATAAACTTCCAAAAGATTTTTGGCTTCTTTGTCGGAGAAACCATATTTGATTCCATCGAAACGCGCCAGGTTGGAAGAAATTTCCGAGGGAGTGATGATGTAATAAACCGGCACGGCGTATTTGGCGTGCGGCAAACTGATTTCGATGATTTCCGCGCCCAGCTCGACAAATTTTTTCTTGACCTCGTCGATGGCGGCGCGGACGCCGGACGCCAACCCTTCGCCGTAATATTCGACGGGCATTCCTATTTTCAAACCGACTAAAGGCTTATCACATTTTTTCTTCTTCTCCCCCGGTTTAACACACCCCGTCCGCCCAGGGCGGACACCCCTCTCAAGAGGGGACTTTTTTAATTCCGCTTCGTAATTAGGAACCGGTTCTTCCGGAGTTGAGGCGTCATATTTATCATGGCCGGCCATTACTTGTAAAACTATCGCCGTGTCTTCGGCAGTCTTGGCAATAATACCGGGAACATCAGTCGAAGAAGTCATCGCCATTAAACCGAAACGAGAAGAGCGGCCGTAAGTCGGTTTCAAACCAACCACGCCGCAAAAGGCCGCCGGACAACGGACTGAACCGCCCGTATCAGTGCCTAAAGCAAAAATGCACATGTCGGCCGCGACCGCCGCGCCTGACCCGCCGGATGAACCGCCGGGAACTTTCTCCAAATCCCAGGGATTGTGCGTCGGGCCGAAAGCGCTGTTTTCCGTCGAGCCGCCATGGGCGAACTCATCCAAGTTGGATTTGCCCAAAAGCACGGCGCCGGCTTCTCTTAATTTTTTGATGATCGTCGCGTCGAATGGCGCGATATAATTTTCCAAAATCTTGGAAGCTGCGGTCGTGCGCACGCCTTTCGTCATGATGATATCTTTAGCGATATAAGGAATGCCAAGCAAACCGCCCTTTTCGCCTTTGGCTCGGCGCGCATCAGCCGCTTTGGCTTCGGCGATCGCTTCATCCTCGCAAATCGTCAGCAATGCTTTAACTTTATCGTCAATTTCTTTGATTCTATCCAAACAAGCCTGCGTCAAATCGACGGAGGTTATAACGCCTGCGTCCAATTTTTCAATCGCCTGTTGTATCGTTAATTGATTTAATTTCATAACAAGTATCAAGTAGCATGCAGCAAGTAGCATTGAGCAAATTTTTTGCTTTATGATACTTGTTACCTGCTACCCGCTTCATGATTAATCCTGCTCTAAAACTTTTTTTACCTTAATCTGATGACCTAAAATTTCCGGCGCCTGATTCAGAGCGGCCTTGACTTCTTGTTTGTTCCATTCTTCCACTTCGTCGGCGCGCCAAACATCGGACAAGCCGGTGACCTGTGCGGTCGGTTCAACGCCCGTCGTATCGACTTCTTTCAGCTGATCGATATAACTTAAAATATTGGAAAGTTGACCGGGCATAATTTCCAATTCATCCTTGGTCAATTCCAAGCGGGCCAGGGCCGCGACTTTTTTCACTTCATCTTTAGATAACATATCAGGTAACAAGTAGCATGTAGCAAGTTTATGTAACGACATGTTGCATGTTACCTGCTACATGATACTCAAATCATTTTATCCCGAGGCAAGCTCGGGATGCCGATTTTACATCGGCATCATCTTTAAAAATTCTTCTTCGTTTAATATTTTTACCCCAAGCTTCAGCGCCTTGTCGCGTTTGCTGCCCGGCTCGGCGCCGACCACGACATAATCGGTTTTTTTACTGACTGATTCGGACGGTTCGCCGCCCAATTCCCTTATCTTATCTTTCGCTTCGTCTCTTGTCAATTTGACCATCGTTCCCGTTAAAACAAAGATTTTGCCGGCCAAAGGTCCGCCTTGGGCGGACGCCAGCCGCGCTTCGTTTTTCAAGCTCACGCCGTTCTTTTCCAATTTTTCCAAAATCTTCAAATTCTTTTTATTGCCAAACCATTCTTTGATGCTTTCCGCGACGATCGGACCGACATCGTCCATCTCTTCAACATCTTCTAAAGATAAGCTGCTAAAATACTTAGCTACCTCTCCAATCCGTAACGCGTAACGCGTAACGCGTAACGATGCGAGAAAATTTTTCGCCAAAGTGATCGCGGTTTCTTCGCCGATGTGGCGGATGCCCAAGCCGTAAATGAATCGGGATAATTCCAGTTGTCGGCGAGCGTTGATCGATTCGATAATATTCCCGGCTTTTTTTTCGGCAAAACGTTCCAGGGGTTCCAAGTCGCCTTCGGTCAAAGAATAAAAATCAGCAATATCCGAAACCAAGCCAACTTGCTCCAATTGCTCGACGATTTTTTTTCCCAGTCCTTCGATGTCGGCGGCATTTTTGGAAACAAAGTGAATCAACCCGCGCAAGGTTACGGCATAACAATTCAAATTTACGCAGCGATAGGCGACTTCGCCTTCGACCCGCTCAACCAGAGAGCCGCACATCGGGCAAATTTTCGGCACGGTGATTTTTTTCTCGTGGCCGGTTCTTAATTTCGGCAAAACCTGCACGACTTTAGGAATGACATCGCCGGCGCGCTCAATAATCACCGTGTCCCCGATTTTCAAACCGAGCCGTTCGATCTCGTCGAAATTATGAAGTGTCGCGTGAGTGACAGTCACGCCGCCGACCTCGGCCGGTTCCAATTCCGCTACTGGCGTTAAAATTCCGGTGCGGCCGACCTGCCAGGAGACATTTTTAACTCGAGTAGTCACTTGTCGGGCCGGAAATTTGTAAGCCATCATATAGCGCGGGCCTTTGCCGACCATTCCCAAAATATCCCAAAGCGACAAATCATTTACTTTGACGACCGTGCCGTCGATTTCGAACGGCAATTTTTCCCGCTTCTGCTCGATCTCGCGATAAAAAGAAAAAACATCTTCTAAATTCCGGCAAATCCGATTTTCCGCGATCACTTTGAAACCCAATAATTTCAAAACCTCTCTCTTCTCGCTCTGCTTGGATAAATTAATATCGCCCAAAATTTCATAAGAATAAAAATCCAAATCGCGCTCGGCGGTTATCTTCGGATCCAGCTGGCGGATCGAACCGGCGGCGCCGTTGCGCGGATTGGCCAGCAACGGTTTGCCTTCGCGCTCATATTTTTTATTTAATTCCGCAAAAGTCTTTTTCAGCATCACCACTTCGCCGCGGACATATAATTTCCCAGTTCGCGCCGCCGCGATCACCGTCTTCGCCTGCGCCGCCGTCAAACCGATTTTTTCCAGTTCCGGCGGTTCGGGAATCCGCAAAGACAAGGGCACGCTTTCCATCGTCTTGATATTCTGGGTCACGTCTTCGCCGACTTCGCCGTCGCCTCTCGTGGCGCCGACCGCGAGCATTCCTTGATCATATTTCAAACTCATCGCCAGGCCATCAACCTTTAGTTCGATAAAATACTCCCAACTTCTCTGGGCAAGGCTTTCCTTTTTGCCGCTCTTTTCCAAAAAATTATCGTTGCGTTCTTGCCAATCGCGCATATCCTGCTCGTTGAACGCGTCAAACAAAGAATACATCCGGTATTCATGACGGAATTTAACGAACTTAGCCAATGGCTCGCCGCCCACCCGCTGCGTCGGCGAATCCGGCGTGATGAATTCGGGATTTTCCAATTCCAATTTGAACAGTTCGTTTTTGAGCGAATCCAAAGCCGCGTCGGAAATTATCGACTTATCCAAAACATGATATTGATAGCGGTAATAATCCACCTGCTCGCGTAGCTTGGCGATGCGCTGTTTGATTTCTTGCTTAGTCATTTTTGAATAATGAATAACGAATTATGAATTATGAATCTGGTAAATTTCTTTTGATTTTTTTATTAAACAGCTGATGAGTTTATGGGCAACAACAGTTTGATCGGCTAATTTGTTAAATTCTTTTTCCGAAATATATCCCACATCTCTGCTTAATAATAATTGATTTTGAAGTTCAGTTAAAGATCCCTTGGCAATTGAATAAAAATAAGCTTTATCTTTGTAAGATTCTCTGCTAAAGCCTTCGGCGATATTGGATGTTATTGATATTGCCGCTCGCCTTATCTGACTGATAAGACAAAATTTTTCCTTATCCGGAAAATTTTCAGTAACTCGATAAATCGCCAATACCAAGCGATGCGATTCCCGCCAAGCATTAAGATCGGTAAATTTGTTAATTTTCCCTTCCTTATTCATAATTCATTATTCGTAATTCTATATTCATTCTATCAAAAAGCCGCTGGAATTTCCAGCGGCTTTTTAATGAGTTTGATCGATTATGATTACTTTTTCGCCGCGGTCGAAGAGGCATTTTGCGCTTGCTGGAGGCAGGAAACGCCGACGATCGTCACCGTGACGGGTTTGCCCGAACTGTCAGTGCCGATATTCAAGGGAACTCCGGTATTGGCGCATTTATTGGCTTCTCTGGCTACGTCGACGATCGCCTGCTGATAACCCTGGTTGGCCGCGTTGCGCATCTGATTGAGCTTAAAATTGTTAAAGCTGTTCCAACCGATATAAACGATCGAGAAAACAGCCCACACGATCAGAATGATCATGATGATCGAAGTTTTATTCATCTTCATAGTTTCGTGATGATTAATAATAATTCTTATCTTCATTATATTACTATCGCGTAATAAAACAAGGCTTGACAAAAAATTAATTTGAGAGGTTTAAGAATTCAAATTCCTCCCCAGGTCGCTCGGGTCGCCTTGATCCTCCGCCGACTCTCGCGGTTATTTACAGCCCGCGCTGGTTAATCAAGGATTAAAACTGCCGGTCAATAATCGAAATCCAATTGGATGCTGCGGCCCAACGCGGAATAATTGCCGACGGAAACGAAAGTGAGAGTATCATAACGATAATCATCGCCGCTTTTCCAATCGACGTCATAAGCGCCGCCCGCCGGCAGAGTTCCGGTAAAATGGCAGCTGCCAAGCGCGCTAAAAGGCTTGCCGCATTTGTGCGTCTGGCGGTACTCGTAAAGGATTCTTTCCGCGCCGGCCTCGGCCGCGAAATATGCCTTGGTCGAACGCGCCTGGGTGTTGCTTTCAGTGACGCCGCTGAAAATCAGTTTGGCCGCGGCCAGGGAAATCAAAATTATACTGTTCAGAATCAAAATAGTCATCAGCAAGGCCGTTCCGGCGCTGCCAACGGTATTAAGTATTTGTCTGCCTCGAACTCTATTGGAAAGGTGTTTCATATTTCGAATATTTATCTCGCTGCTCGTATATCTCCGCGGACTATTGATATGATCTTGATGACAAACTGGTTTCCATGTCGATCTGCTCGGCGGGCGCGCCTTTGATGGCGACGGAAAGACGCATTCTCATCGTGACCAGCGCTTGAATTTCCGCGGCGCTGTCAATAACGCGGAAAGCCAGGCCGCTAATCGAAATTTCTTTGGGTGTGAGCGGCAAGCCGTTCGCGAGCGCCGGGTCGGTCGATTTGGGATAATAGACGTAAACTTGGCCATTTTTCAAACCGTATTTAACGCATTGGCCGCGATAATTCAGAAACATCAGCTGATCGCCGGCGCCGTTATTATTCCAATAAATATTTCCGGCGGGAATACAGGAATGAGCCGGATCTTTTTGCGCCGTCCTGATCTCCTTGCCCATTTTCTCGAAGTCATAACGGATATTTTCCTGCAGATCTTCCGAAGCGACAGTGATCCGCTGACTGTTGACGATAGTGGTAAAAATTCCCGCCGCCAAGACAACGGTCAAAGTGAACAAAAAAACAGACACGGTCAACTCGAGCAGAGTGACGCCGGAATGATCGGCCCTTACCGTATTTGGTATTTGGTATTTGGTATTTCGTATTTTGCGCTGGCAACCCATAGCACATAACCCATAACACGTAAAATATAACATGTTATGATTTTAGTTATTCACTTTAAACGGCACGGCTCCAATTTCATCAACTTGAGCTATTTTTTTTATAATTATTTTCATCTGAATAATTTTGGGTGAAAGAAAAATAAACTAAATACTTCGCTTCCTGCCAAGATCCATTTTGGAAAAATTTTTCGTAACTTTATAAATGTTATTGACAAAGAGGCGCGTTTTTAATTTTAGCGAATGGTGAAAATCAATTTTATGTTACGTGTTACATGTTATGTGTTGTATGAAACCAATCATTTCCAATTATACAAAACCGTTTGGGCGGAAAAATTATAAGTATTGCTGCCTTTTTTCCATTGCACCAGGCAAGTGACGGAAGTGGAGGCGGCGCTTTCATTGCCCACGGAAATCAGGCGATAAAAACCGGTCGGGCTGGCATTGGCGCTGTTGTGGGTATAAAATCCCGAGCTGTTCAGATATAATTGCGTCCGCGGATCGGCAATGCCGCCGCTGATCGGAACCATCGCGCCGGTAGACGCGTCGATCGTGTAATTATAATAAGGCTCTTGCAGGATATCCAGGCGCGAATCAGGCACCGAACTGGAACTTTTTTCCCAATCCCCTTCCTGCAGCCAATTAATATCCCGTTTATTCCTGACAGTTTCCAAGCCTTCCTGCGCCAGCTGGGAAGCGATCAACGTATTCTTATTAATTGTCTCGACCTGGATATTCTGATTAGCCAAAGACAAAATCCCCATCAGCCCCATGACAATGATAAAAATGCAGACGGTAATTTCCAGCAAAGTAAAACCGGAATGATCGGCGATCCGATCGGAAGGCGAGGCGCTGATTTGTTTTTTTATCGTTTGTCCCATTTGCTTATCAATTAGCCTGGATTAAACCGAGAACGTTAACGGTCAGGGAGGATGTTTTGCCGGTCGCGGTTTGTTTAAGGGTTATCGTCGCCGAGGTGGTGGTGCCCAAACCGTCGAAAATTCTGGTCTGCGGATCGGGCGGCAGAAAAGTTATATTGAGCGAAGATAAATTGGAATTGGCCGGCGTGCTTAGGCCGGAAATAATGACATTGGCCGGCAAAAAAAAAGTTTGTCCGCCGTATTGTTCCAGCGATTCATCCGGACAAATCGGCGGCGGTTGCGGCGCCGCGTCATAAATTTCGTTATTGTTGCAATCGGCAAAAATCTTATAGGTTCCGGCATTGAGATCAAAATGAACCCCCCAGCCGCCCAAAGGAAAACTGCCGCTATAAATCGTCGAACCGAGCGCCTTATTCTGCGCGACGCGGATATCGCTGACCATTTTCTGCGCTGCCAGCGAAATATCATTGGTCCGATTTCCCGCGTCATAATTAGCCAAAAAAAGCGCGATCATCATCGTGATTATAAATAAACTGATGACGACTTCCAAAAGAGTAAATCCGGAATTAGTATTTCGTATTTTGCGCTGGCAATACATAGCACATAACCCGTAACACGTAAAATATAACATGTTATGATTTTAGTTATTCACTTTAAACAGCACGGCTCCAATTTCATCAACTTGAGCTATTTTTTTTATAATTATTTTCATCTGAATAATTTTTGGTGAAAGAAAAATAAACTAAATACTTCGCTTCCTGCCAAGATCCATTTTGGAAAAATTTTTCGTAACTTTATAAATATTATTAACAAAAAGGCGCGTTTTTAATTTTAACGAATCGTGAAAATCAAT
>DATJQC010000054.1:0-3516 GCA_035506055.1 Candidatus Nanoarchaeia archaeon
AAGGGTTATGACACGATTTTAAGAATGCGATATCTTCTTTGACAGGCCTTTTATTATAATATATACTCTATATATACAAAGTATATATAATAATTCAAAGAAAAAATATGAATTCAACGGTCATTAACATTAAAACCGATATTAAAGTTAAAAAAGAAGCGCAAAAGGTGGCTTCCGCTCTCGGCTTAAGTTTAAGCGGCGCGATCAACGGTTTTTTGCGCCAGTTTATCCGCGACAAAAAAGTTTTTTTTACTTTAGGCGAGGGCTCTCCCAGCGAATATTTAAAGTCGTCTATTAGGGAATCGGAAGCTGATAGAAAAAGCGGTCGCGTCCACTCTTTCAAAAATAACCGCGAAGCCATTGATTTTTTGAGAGATAAATAATTTATAAGGATTGAATATTCCCATAAGTTCATTAAAGAATTTAAAAAAATCCCGGACAAAATAAAATCCGCTTTTGAGAAAAGGCCGGATATTTTTAGCAACGATCAGTATTCCGTTATTTTAAATAATCATCCCTTGCGCGGGGAATATAATAACTGTCGCAGCATAAACATAACCGGCGATTGGAGAGCGATTTTTAAGGAAATAGATGGCGGACAAATAATTTATTTTGTCGCTATCGGCACCCATGGCCAGTTATATTTTAAATAGGAAAATTTATGTCCTCCCTGTTTAAAGCAATTTTGTCGATTAATTATTTTTATTTTCAAAGAAAGATTGAACGCTTGCGGCGTCGCCGGAATAATTTTGGCCGCCATCGCCATCGCTTTATTATCCAAATCTTAATCTTCTCATGGTCGTAATAATAAAAAAGATTATTCTTGCCGCCGTTATTTTAGCTCTGGTTTTCGGTTTTGTTTATTCAGTTTCCCAGCAAGTCTTGCGCCAGTCGGCCAATGATCCGCAGATTCAGATTGCCGAAGATTCGGCCGCGGCTCTGAACGCGGGGGATCAGCCGCGATTTTTAAAAAATAATGTTTATGGCATGATCGATTCGTCAAAAAGTTTGGCGCCCTTTTTGATAAATTTTGACGCTGCCGGCAAACCGGTTGATTCGACTGCCGCGCTGAACGGCCAGACGCCGATTCCGCCGGCCGGAGTTTTCGCTTATGCCAAAGCGCATGGCCAGAACAGGGTAACCTGGCAAACGCCGGATGGCACGCGCCTCGCCGCGGTTATCGTTTATTACAGCGGCAATGGCGGGGGATATGCTCTGGCCGGACGATCATTATTGGAAGTGGAAAAGCGGGAAAGCAATCTGGAATTTTTGACTTTCTGGGCCTGGCTGTTTTCCGTTCTGGTTTTAGCCGCGCTGATTTTTGCCAGCGAGAAAATGTTTGCAAGCAAAAAATAAATTAATCAACTAACCGATCAATCAAGATGAAAAATTCAAAATTAGCCTTAATCGCTCTGCTAAATTCGCTGGGAATCGTCGTTTATGTGGCATTGGTCGTGCTGGTGATCCAGACCGCGGGAAAAACATTCGGCACGATGAACGACCTGATCGGCCCGATCGCTTTTTTGCTTTTGTTCGTTTTGTCGGCGGCGATCACCGGCTCATTAGCTCTTGGCCGGCCGGTCATACTTTTTCTGGATAACCGCAAAGTTGAAGCGATAAAGATGTTTCTCTGTACGATTGGCTGGCTATTTTTGATCACGGTCGTTGTCTTTGTTGTTAAGATTTTGCAATAGGGGGTTTTTGACATTTTATAATTTTCGCGCTAACATCGTTTGATAATTTTAAGGATATATTTTACCTTAAAACTAAGTACATTAAATTAAGAAAAATAATAAAAAACAATCGACAAAGGAGTGATCATGGATAATAATGTTCAGGTTTTGAAGCGTATCAAAGTTGTTACCTTCGGCAAATTCGCCGATGAAGAAGCTGGGACTGAATATGGTCTTCCTAATCAATGGGCCGGCGCGAAATCGGTTGATGAGCAAGTCGGGATTCTTCCTGATTTGCTTAAAACAAATCCGAACGCGGAAACAAAGAAGTTTCTGCAAGAAGGATTGCCGCGCTGGTTTGATCTGGAGTGGCCGGAGTGGATTGACGGGTTTTTTACCTGTTTGAATCCACTGGTCGATTATCGCTCCCAATTGTTCGGAAAAATTATTCCGGCGCTGGCCAAGAAAGTCGCGGAGCGAAATTGGAGTTTTACCAATTACCGTGTCGGCCAATTAGGCGACGATCTTTTGCGGCTTAATGCGCAAACGATGGCGGCCTACAAAGAAATGGCCGAAGTCCAGAAAGGAAATTTTTGGGTAATGCCGATGTCTCTGGCTAATGGCAAACGGTATCCGGGAAAGACTTGTTCCCCGCGCCGTTATCTGGAACTTTGCGGCCAGCGTGAATTCGGCATTGGTCCGTCAGCAGGCCTTTGCGCTGTACTTACTCATTTTGATGAGCGCGTCCAGCTGGGAAAAGTTTTGCGGCTGGATTTTCCCGGAGTAAAATACGATCATCACGATCATCATGACGCTTCCGAGCGCTATTCCTTTGTTCCGTGTCTTGAATGGGAAGACGGCGGCTGGGCGAGCTTGGGTATCGCTCATCCGGCCGGTTGTTCTTCGGGCTTCGCTTCGGTTCTCGGCCTTCTCCCGCAACAATAAATTGTTTTATTTTTCTTTTGCTTTTTTTAAAGGAGTGCTCCGGTCGGAACACTCTTTTTTTGGAGCAGTTGACAGATTATTTTATCTATGCTACAATGATATTACTAATAAATTAGGCTAATTTTTTAATGATTAGCCGTGATTCGAACTCAATTGCGTTTGCAACTCTCTTCTATATAAGATTGGCGACCATTGTTGAACTCGGGTCGCCTTTATTTGTTCGGTTATTTTTTAAGAACCGACTTTCGAATGTAATACTAATCAATACGAATACCTGCCTACCGGCAGGCAGGCATACTAATATAACGAATTTTTTTGTTATTTGTATATTTTTAATTCGTGTTCAAAGATTTTAAAATCCATGAATGAATTACCGCCTTTAATAAATTGGCTAACTCATTCGAAATTAGTATATATTCGTATTAAATTCGTATTATGTCAGAAAAAAACGAGACCTTGAGTTTCAATGGCCTTGGCATTGCCGAGAAGCTTTTGGAAACTCTTCACAAGCTGGGCATATCAGAACCGACGCCCATTCAATTTAAGTCTATTCCTGTCGCTTGCGAAGGAAAGGATATTATCGGCGTGGCCCAAACCGGAACTGGCAAGACTTTAGCTTTCTCTATCCCCATGATCCAGAGATTGGCTTTGTATAAAGGCAAAGGATTAGTGCTTTTGCCGACGCGTGAACTCGCTTTGCAAGTTGATGAAAGCATGCGCGCTTTTGGCGCTTCGATCGGTTTGCGCACCGCGGTTTTAATCGGCGGCGAATCGATTAATCGGCAGCGCGAAATGCTGCGTCGCAATCCTCATGTGCTGATCGCGACGCCCGGCCGGATGAATGATTTCATCCAAAGAGGCTGGATAAATTTAAGCGATGTCAAAATATTAGTTTTGG
>DATJQC010000055.1:0-11509 GCA_035506055.1 Candidatus Nanoarchaeia archaeon
TAAAGTTTTAAATGACGCTTCGGCGCTGGGTTTGGGCCAGACAACGCTGGAAAAAATAAATAAATTTTTGGCGATTTTCCGCCAGCATGCGGCTGATGCGCGCTATAAACCGGCCTCGGAAATTTTCTCCGATTTTTTGGCTGATACCGGTTACTTAAAATATTTATTGGCGCAAGCCGAACGGCAAGCGATTCTGGCAACCAATCAGCTTGATCAATTCATGAAACGGATCAAGGAATTCGAGACCGCTTCGACTGACAAATCTGTGCGTGAATTTTTGGCCGAACTGGAAGTGGAAATGGAAGCTGGCGAGCAGGGGACGCTGCCGGCAAGCGACGAGGATGATCCGGCGATGATTAAAATCATGACCGTGCATGCGGCGAAGGGTTTGGAATTCAAATATGTTTTCGTGATCAATTTAATTGATAAGCGTTTCCCGTCTATTGAACGAAGCGAGTCGATAAAAATCCCCGATGCTTTGTTGGACGAACAAATACCGGAAGGCGGCCATCATTTGGAAGAAGAGCGGCGGTTGTTTTACGTGGCGATTACGCGCGCCAAAAAAGGAATTTATTTTTCCTGGTCGTCTGACGCGGGCGGCAAACGCGAACGCCGAGCCTCTCGCTTTTTAGTTGAAACGAAATTAGTGAAAGATTTGGATGTAAGTAATGCAGATGAAAAAAAAATAGAGCCGCTGGAAGATAATAATCAGATGTTGAGAGGAAAGAAATCAAAAAATAAAGTCGATGAAGGCAAGTTCGTCCCGATGGCGCCGGAAAAATTTTCCTATTCGCAATTCGAAGCCTACGAACGCTGCCCGTATCAATATCGGTTTGATAATATTTTAAGAGTCCCTAAGCGCGGCAATTTCCAGATGTCGTTCGGCAAAACCATGCATTCGACTTTGCAGAAAATTCTCCAAACCGTGAAACAAGCCGGCGAAAAAAAACAAGATTCTCTTTTTTGTCATCCTGAGGCGAACCGCCCCGGGCGGGAAGCCGAAGGATCTGGTCCTTCCTTTTTGGAAGAGTCAGATTCTTCGCGAGGCGCTCAGAATGACAAAATAAGTTTAGAAGAATGCCTGAAAATTTATGAAGAATCCTGGATCGACGAATGGTACGAAACTGAAGCCAATAAGCAGAAATATCATGAAAAAGGCAGGGAGATGACCAAGGCTTTTTACGAAGAATACAAAAATAATTGGCCGAAAGTTTTATTCCTGGAAAAATCTTTCGCCCTGCGGATGAAAATCGACGGCGACGGGATTACCATCGCCGGCAAGATCGACCGTATTGATGAAATGCCCGACGGCAAGCTGAAGATCGTCGATTATAAAACCGGCAAGCCCAAAGAAAAATTGGAATTCAATGAAAAAGCGCAGCTCTTGATTTATCAGCAAGCGGTGAAAGAATTATTCCGCCAGGAAGTCGGCGCGCTTTGCTATCGCTATCTGAATGATAGCAGCGAAATAGAATTCTTGGGCAAGGAAAAAGATTTCGCCAAATTGGATGAAAAAATTTCCGAAACGATCCGTTCAATCCGCTCGGGCGAATTCCCGCCGACTCCGGGCCAGCAATGCAAATTCTGCGACTACAATGGCATTTGTGAATTTCGGAAAATGTAGCAATCAATACGCAATATAAAAATAGCCCCGCGATCATTATGATTACAAGGGCCTAAGCATTCGCGCCTTGGTTTTGACTCGGAATTTTCCGATTTATTTATATTAACAATGGTTAGTCAAGAAGACGTTATAAAGCCTTTGATTTTTCTGGATATTTTCGATTATCCGCCGACCGCCATGGAAATCTGGCGGTTTTTGCCGGTGAAAGCGGAATTGGGTGAAGTGATGGAAATAAAGTCCCCTCTTGAGAGGGGTGCCGAGCTCGGCGAGGCGGGGTGTGTTACGGACGACAATACTCCAGCCGTTTCTTCTCCCGCCACCTTTAACACACCCCGTCCAGCCAGGGGCTGTCCACCCCCCTCAAGGGGGGAATCAAAAGGTTTTTATTTTTTGCCCGGACGGGAAAATCTGATAGAAAAAAGAAGAGAATTTTTTTATTTGAGCGAGAAGAAATTCAAGATCGCGAAGCGCGCGGCCTGGCTGCTGCATTTTGTTCCAGGCATTAAAATGGTGGCGGTCTGCAATAATTTTTATTACCGTCCCGAGTCAGATATTGATTTTTTTATTATCATCAAACAGGGGAGGATGTGGCTAAGCCGTGCCTTGGCCACGGCGGTTCTGCATTTTTTCCGCTTGCGCCGGCACGGCCGAAAGATCGCCGACCGGGTTTGCTTAAGTTTTTACATTACCGAAGATAATTTCAATCTGGAAAAGATCGCTTTAAGGTCGGCGAATTCCGCGGGCATCGATGACCCTTATCTGGCCTATTGGCTGGCGTTTCTAAAACCGATTTACGGACAAGAGTGTTATAATGAATTTTGGCGGGCCAACCACTGGCTTAAAAATTATTTTCCCAATATTCTTCCAATCATCGCCGAGCGGACGAAAGTAGTTAAAGATAATTGGCTTTCGGGTTTTAAAAAGAAAGCTAATTCTTGGTGGTTTGATTCTTTTTTAGGCGATTATCTGGAAGCGCTAGCCAAAAAATTGCAAAGAAAAAAAATGTCAACCCGCCGTTCCGGCCCCGGCGTCATTATTGCCGATAATATTTTAAAGTTCCATGAGAACGACCGGCGGGAATACTTCAGAGAAGAATTAAGAAAGAAGAAAGAAAAAAATAAAGAGAAATAAAAATGTTTGGAAAATTGAAAAATTTAAAATTATTTCAAAATTTCACCCAAAGGGTGACCATCCTTTGGATGGCAAAATTCAAAATTCAAAAACTATTGGAATACGGTTTATATTTGCTGGTTTTTCTTTTGCCCTGGCAGACGAAATTGATTTTGCGGCCGGGGTGGTTAAATGGCGGCGATTGGGAATACGGGACGATCAGTTTATATGGGACGGATATTTTGTTGATTGTTCTGTTAATTTTATTTTTTATTTGGTCGGGGCGGAAAAATAATCGCGGTCAAACAGAAGTAACGGCCGTAACACACCCCGTCATGCCTCCGCCCGAGGCGGACAAGGCGCGGCGGTCCACCCACTCCCTGCCTGCCGGCAGGCAGGTCGAGAGGGGATTTTTCATAATTTTGTCCGGACTGGATTTGTTTGTTTTTATTTCAATATTTTTCGCGCCGGATATGATTTTGGCGGTTTATCGTTATGTTTTGTTTTTGTTAGGGCTGGGTTTGTTTTGGCTCGTTGTCAAGGTCGAATATAGCGATAAAAAATTAGCCATTGCTTTTTTTTCCAGCCTGGCGATTCAGTCTGCTTTGGCGATTTGGCAATTTTTAGCGCAAAGCGCTTTTGCCAGCAAATGGCTGGGGCTGGCCGCGCACGCGCCAGGCGATCTGGGCGCGTCGGTGATTGAAACCGTTGGCGCGGGCGGAATTCCCGAACGCTGGCTGCGCGCTTACGGATCGCTGGATCACCCCAATATATTGGGAGGTCTCGTGGCGACAGGGCTGATTGTTCTTGTTTATTTTTATTTGGCAGGCCTTCTCGAAAACAATGAAATTAAAAAAGAAAAAAGAAAAGAGAAAAAATTTTTTATTTTTTATTTTATATTTTATATTTTATTTTTGGCTTTACTTTTTACTTTTTCCCGCTCGGCGGCCTTGGCTTTGGTCTGCGGCATAATTTTATTTTTAATTTTTATCATCTGGAAAAAGGATTGGCCGGCGCTGAAGCGACTGGGAATCGTTGTTGCTTTGGCGGCCGCGATGTTCGGTGTCATTTTTTTCACTTATCAAAATTTATTCATCACTCGCGCCCAAGGGGCGGCGCGGCTGGAAGTAAAATCTTTTTCGGAAAGGAAAATGTATCTGGACGATTCGCTTAATTTGATCAAAAAAAATTGGCTCTTTGGCGTTGGCATCGGCAATTACACTAAGGCGCTGGCGACAAGCGATTCTAAGCGGCCGTGGTATAATCTTGAGCCCGTGCACAACACTTTTTTATTAATCTGGGCGGAGACAGGAATTTTTGGCCTGCTATTTTTTGCCGGATTTTTAATTTATCTGGCGCGAGGCGCGCTGAAAAAAAAGCAGGCTTTAAGCTTGTCGATCTTGATGGCTTTGGTTATAATAATGATATTCGACCATTATTTTTGGAGCCTGCATTTCGGGATTTTATTTTTTTGGCTTTTAGCCGGTTTTATCTTCAGGGGCCATCGCCGAATGCCGTTTTCGCCATAATCTTCAGGATTTGACCGCGCCACTACGAATGGCGCCCATACGAATTAGAAATAAAGTATGGTAAATTTTTTTGAAAATTTTTTAGCTAATACACTCGTATTACCAAAAAAATTTTGAAAAAAATTTCCTCAAAATTATGAAAATTCTGGCTGAAAGAGCATTCGGCGACAGACCCCTTTAAGAATAATCAGACGCAATATGAATAAATCTATCAAAAAAGTTTCCAGCAAATCTTTTCAGGATCGTTCACTCGCCAACGGCCTGAAATTAATTATGGCGCCGATTATCGGGACAAAGACGGTGACGATTATGATGATGTTCGGCACCGGCTCTAAATATGAAAGTTTGCCGATCAATGGCCTGTCGCATTTTTTGGAGCATATGTTTTTCAAAGGCACGAAGAAGCGCCCCGATTCGCGGAAAATTCCTCGGGAGCTGGACGCTCTGGGTTGCGAATACAACGCTTTCACCGCCAAAGAATATTCCGCTTATTTCATAAAGATTGACAGCGCCAAAGCCGGCGCGGCCATGGAAATTCTGGCTGATATGCTGTTGAATTCCCAGTTTGCCGCCGCCGAGATTGATAAAGAGCGCGGGGTGATCATTGAAGAAATAAATATGTATCACGAGAACCCAATGATGTATATTGAGGATCTTTTTGAAACTTGTTTGTACGGCGATACGCCGGCCGGTTGGGAAATTGCCGGGCCGAAAGAAAATATCAAGCGGCTCGCGCGCCAGAATTTTTTGGATTATTTCCATTCGCAATACGGAACAAATTCCGCCGTTCTTTGTCTGGCCGGAAATATCAATGAAAAAACGCGGCAGCAGGCGGAAAAATATTTCGGCCCGATGGGCAAGTCCGCTTTCCGAGAAAAATTACCAACGCCGGACGCGCAGGAAGCGCCGGCGGTGAAACTGCGCTTCAAAGAAGGGAATCAGGCGATTATTTCTTTGGGCGTCCGAGCTTTTGATACTTATCATCCGGATAAAGTTGTCGCGAAAGTTTTGTCGGTAATTTTGGGCGGCTCGATGAGCTCGCGGATGTTCACCGAAGTCCGGGAAAAAAGAGGCTTGGCTTACGCGGTAAGCACCACGACCGAATTTTATACTGATTCCGGATATTTAACCACCCAGGCCGGAGTGCCGGTCGGCAAGCAAGACGAAGCGATCAAAGTTATTTTGGACGAATATAAAAAAATCAGCCGGTCGGCTGTTTCTCCCGAGGAGCTCAAGCGCGCCAAAGATTTGATCAAGGGCCGGACGATTATCGGTTTTGAAGAATCGGACAATGTGGCCAATTGGTATGCCAAGCAGGCGGTTTTAAAAGAAGAGACGCAAAGCCCGGAAAAATTTTTCGCTAAATTGGAAAAAGTTTCGGCGGCCGATATCAAGCGGGTGGCCAAAAATATTTTTACCAACAAGAAATTAAATTTGGCGATTATCGGGCCGTTTAAAAGCGCGGGAGAATTTGAAAAAATATTGAGGATCAAATAGTTAATTGGTTGATTGGTTAATTAGTTGTGTTTTAACAAAATTCGTTAATAGTAGGGAGTTTATCTGTTATTCAACCAATTAACCAATTGACTAATCAACCAATAAACCCTTGTCTTTTTTAAAATCTTCTGTTATATTACTATCAGCTTTATGGGGGCTTTTTTTATTGCGAATGCTACGAATTTGGATAATCCGAATTGTATTTCATTGCGAATGGCATACAAATTTGATTAATACGAATAAAGTGAATGCTATTAATCTGATTTCCGATATCTGACTTCCGAAATCCGAAATGGGCATATAGCTCAGATGGTTAGAGCGCGTCACTGATAATGACGAGGTCCTTGGTTCGACTCCAAGTATGCCCACCCTACTCCGCTCTGCTCAGGGAGCAGAGCTACGCAGGGCAGGCCAAACGGCTTGTTTATATCAAGGAGGATGAATTTTGTTTATGTTCTTCTTTGTGGCGATGGTAAAATTTACACGGGCTTTACTCATAATATAAAGAAGAGAATTTTTGAACACAAAAACGGTTTGTCTAAAACTACTAAAATAAGGCTACCCGTTAAAGTTTTATGGATAGGTATTTTTAAAAATGAAAAGTTGGCTATTTTGTTTGAAAAATATTTAAAGAGCAGTTCAGAAAAAGCTTTTTCAAATAAACATTTAATTTAGTTTTTTTGCGTTTCAAGTGTTCAGCTTGCGGCGCGTAGCGAAGCGAAGTGGTAGCTTGCGGCGCGTAGCGAAGCGAAGTGCCGCGGGGTAGAGCAGTGGCAGCTCGCCAGGCCCATAACCTGGAGGTCGCCGGTTCGAATCCGGCCCCCGCAACAGAATCAAAGAAAAAATAAAAGATAAAAAATAAAAAATTTTTTCTTTTTTCTTTTTTAATTTTTATTTGTATCTGGCCGAGGTAGCTCAGTGGTAGAGCAAGCGACTGAAAATCGCTGTGTCGTGAGTCCGATTCTCACCCTCGGCACACGTCGAATTTCGAAGTGCGAAGTTCGAATTTCGACTTAGTTATTAAAATAAATTAATTCGTAATTCGCAATTCGTACTTCGTAATTCGCACTTTGAGGCGGGGATTAGCCCAGTTGGTCTAAGGCGCCTGCTTTGGGAGCAGGAGGTCGCCAGTTCGAATCTGGCATCCCCGACAAACATTTTTAATCAATTTGTTTCAACGTCATCAATTATAATAATTTAAAATTTTGCGTTACGCGTTATGCGTTACGCGTTACGAGAAAAATATGCCGAATATTAAATCTGCCGCGAAAGAACATCGCAAGAACATCAAGCGCCGCGCCTTCAATAAAAATATTGAAGTCCACATCCAAGACTTGATTAAAAAATCGCGTAAGGCGATCGAAGCTAAGGATGCCAAAGCCGCCGAACTGGTCCGCGAAGCCATGAAAGCGCTCGACAAGGCCGCCCAGAAAGGCGTGATCAAAAAAAACACCGCCGCCCGCCGCAAATCCCGCCTTAATCTGCGCTTGAACAAGATGAAGAAGACCAAATAAAGTTTTACTCAAAAATCGCCCCCCAATCGGGTGTTTTTTGATAGCTTTAAATTTTTTCGTGTAGCTATTTACAAAATTTTGTTTTTATGCTATTATTTTTAATAAAGAGCAAGATTCTCTTGCGACTGGCCTAGTAGAACTAGGATTAAGTCCTTTTACAAAGGAGTTAGCGATGGTTACAGGGTCAATTACGCCGACAAGCGGCGATGTAATCGCCTCATTGAGCAAACATTCGGTTATTGATGACCGGTTCGGGCTGTTGACGTCGTTTCAGCTCACCGTGCCAAAGGGGTACACTCACGGCACGCAGCTCACTACTTTCGCCGAATACGAGGAACAGAAGTCCGAGCGACTCTACCGCAGCAACGACATCACTGATAAGAAGTATGCTGGCGCCACAAATCAGCTCGTTCCGGGGAAAACCTATGGAGTCAAGATTTTTGCGATCAAGCAAGTAGTGACTTCGGATGATTGCCTGGCATTTCTGGCTTCACGGAACGCGATACTGGTAGGCGCTCAAGGGATTTCTCTTACTCGTCAGCTCAAGAAGGATGAATTTCCGGTTGGCAAGTGGACAGTTTCTTTTGATAAGAAAGAAGCTCTTTGGCGGGACGGCCGTGGCGACCGCCGCGTTCCGGACATCTTTCGGGACTCGGGCGGCGGTTGGTGCTTTAGCCTCGGCGTCTTCAGGTGCGGCTGGGGCGGCGGCTTCTGCCTCTTGTGCTTCTGCGACTTTTAGTTCTCGGGCGCTTAGGAACTTTGAGAAGTTAGATTTTAGATCCTTAGGACATTTGTTTTATTGCAAATGTCCTATTTTTTTGTATAATTTTTTTTATATTTTTTGTTTATTGACTTACTTAACTGATAATTATAAATTAACCAGTCGGATCGTTCTTGAAACAATAATCTTAACCATTTAAAAAGGAAGGTGAGCCATGTCAGAAAACAATGATTTTCATGAGGTAGCTGTGAGAAATTTGGAAGCTTTGGCCAAGAATCCTTACCCGGGTAGAGGCTTGATCGTCGGGCTTTCCAACGGTGGAAGGTACCTCGTCCAGGTTTACTGGATAATGGGGAGGAGCGAAAACAGTCGCAACCGCGTATTTGTGGTTGAAGGCGGTTCGTTGAGGACAGCTCTGGCTGATGACAGCAAGACGGCAGACCGGAGCCTAATAATCTATCGGGCAATGGCGGAAAGATCAGGATTGTTTGTTGTCAGTAATGGCGATCAAACAGACGATGTAATCGCGGGCGACGTGGGGGGAATGTTTTTTGAACAATCGCTTCGCAATCGCGTAAACGAGCCCGATGCCCCGAACTTTACGCCGCGCATTACCGCTATTTTTTCTACAAGGTCCGTAGACCCGGTAGCGGAAATATTGATTTTAAAAAGATCGCAAATTGGCAACGGTTGCGACCGTTTCCTGTATCGGTATGATGACTTGCGGCCTGGCGTTGGTTATTGCGTTACCACCTATTCCGGTGATGGCAATCCTTTGCCTTCTTTCTGCGGCGAACCCTATCTTCTGCCCACCCGGGGAAGCATAGACGAGGTCGCTAAAATGATGTGGAATTCTTTGAACGAGGAAAACAGAGTTTCACTGGCTGTAAAGTTTATCAAAGCTCCCGACGGAGAATCCTCAGAAATAAGGGTTATAAACAAGTATCAAGCGGTTGCTTGAACAGTTCGCAAGTTTAGTTTGAAAGCCTGTTTTAGACAAGTGTCAAACAGGCTTTTTTATTTGACTAAAATTTTGTTATAATCAAGTCATGCAAAGGAGGGGGAAGATTTTTTTATTTTCGGGCGCGGCATTGGCTTTGACAAGCCTTTGCCTTTTTTTATTTTTTTATCATCCGCAAAAATTATTGGAGGTGGATTTTCTGTCGGTCGGACAAGGAGATGCGGAATTGATAAAAACTCCGTACGGCCAGAATATTTTAATTGACGGCGGGCCGGATAATAAAGTTTTAGCCGAGCTGGGAAGGAATTTGCCTATGTGGGATCGGAAAATCGATTTGATAATTAATACTCATCCGCACGACGATCATGTTTCCGGCTTGATCGATGTTTCAAAAAAATATCAGGTGCAAAAAATTTTAATGAGCCGCGCCGAAAGCAACGCGCCGCCGTTTGAGGAATTTTTGAAAACTATCGTTGAGAAAAAAACTCCGGTGACGGTTGTCGCCGGCGCGGAAAATATCACGCTCGGCCCGGATCTGGTTTTACAAATAATTCATCCGGGTAAAAATGACATTGGCGCGGATCTGAATGAAGATTCCATCGTCGCCCGGCTGATTTATAAAAAGGAAGCGTTTTTATTCACCGGCGACGCCGGAGATATTACCGAAACCGAACTGCTGGCCGAAAAAATAAATGTCCAGGCGAATGTTTTGAAAGTCGGCCATCATGGTTCGGAAACTTCCAGCGGCCTGGATTTTCTGCGGGCGGTTTCGCCGCAGATCGCCGTCATCGAATGCGGCGCCAATAACCAATTCGGTTTTCCCAAAGCCGACACGCTCTGGCGACTCGCCAAAGCCGGCGCGGAAATATTCCGCACCGATCTCAACGGCACGGTGAAAATTAAAACTAACGGCCTAACCTTGCGAGTGAAAAATAAAATAAATAAAAATTCAGCTTTGCCCGGACAATCCAATCGTCAGACTTTAAGGGAGCAGGAATAAAAAGCGTTTTTTCCCGTCCTTGCATTTTTATTTTTTTTCCTCTAATATATTAGCAGCAGAGATCGATTGGTTTTTAACCAATCATTTTTTTGAATAAATATAAATTTTTTTATTCGCGCGATTAGTATGTATTCGCGCGATTAACATTACGTTTATGGCTATCGTCAAACGAGAAAGAACTTTGGTGATTATCAAGCCGGACGGCGTGCAGCGTTCGCTCGTCGGCGAAATCATTTCGCGCTATGAACGGACCGGTTTGAAATTGGTCGCGGCCAAAATGGTTATTCCGACCGAAGAATTCGCTATCAGACATTATCATGAAGTCGGCGGCGATGAATGGCTGGAATCGGTTGGCGCCAAAGCCCGGGCCGCTTATGAAAAAAAGGGTATGGAATCACCATATAAAACCAATAAAGATAACGGCTGGGCGGTTTTGAAAGCCAATGCCAAATATTTGTCGGCCGGCCCGGTGTTCTGCATGGTTTGGGAAGGTTCTCAAGCCTGCGCCGTCATCCGGAAAATTACCGGCGGCACCGAACCGCTTTCATCCGATGTCGGAACGATCCGCGGCGATTTTACTATTGATTCTTACCAGGCCGCCGACGCAGACAAACGCAGCGTCCGCAATTTGATCCATGCTTCGGGCAGTCCGGAGGAATCAGCCAAAGAAATAAAGATTTGGTTCCGCGACGAGGAATTGCTGTCATACAAGAATATCCAAGACGGAATGCTGTACGACGTGAATCTGGACGGGATCAAAGAATGAATTAAAAAATACCTGCCTGTCGGCAGGCAGGAAAGATAAAAAAGAAAAAAATAAAGATCGCCGTTTCCGCAAGAGATGGCGGTTTTTGTTTTATTGATTTTTTTCAAATATTGGTTTATTATATTCTTGCGGCTGATATATACTAATGAATGCCGTTTTTTATTCAAATTTTTTCTTTTTTATTTTTTAACTTTTAATTTTAAGAATATGTCCGGACATTCCAAGTGGGCGACAACCCATCGAGCCAAAGAAATCGTCGACGCCAAGCGCGGCGCGGCATTCACTAAAATTTCCAATGTGATTACGATCGCGGCCCGAAAAGGCGGCGACCCGGCTACCAACTTCGCGCTAAGTACTGCTGTTAACCGCGCCAAAGCGGCCAATATGCCGAAGGAAAACATCGAACGGGCGATCAAGCGCGGCACGGGCGAACTGGAAGGCGCGACTTTGGAAGAATTGATCTACGAAGCGGTCGGTCCGGCCAATTCGCAATTCGTGATTAAAATTTTAACGGATAATAAGAATCGCACCGCGGCTGAAGTTCGTCATCTGCTCGCTTCGCACGGCGGCGCGATGGGCGCGACACTTTGGAATTTTGATTTGAAAGGCGTAATCCGCGTTTCGGCAGCTGTTGCGGCAGCCAAAGGAATCGATTCTGACGAAGGCCAGCTGGAATTGATCGACGCCGGCGCCGACGATGTGAAAAAAGAAGCCGAGGGTTTGACGATTTTGACTTCCGGCGCCAATCTGCAAAAAGTTAAAAATTATTTGGAGGGCAGGGGCGTGG
>DATJQC010000056.1:0-6949 GCA_035506055.1 Candidatus Nanoarchaeia archaeon
TTCGAACACGCGCTCGCCAATGGAGCTTTTATTGACACGCAGAGTGTTTCTTTGGCTTCGGGTTCGCGCCTTTCCGATGGCAACGTGTCCGATGGCAACGTGCCGCTCGTCATTTTCCTCGGTGGCCAGATCAGCGTCTTCGGGTGGTATCCTTCGCTCTCCGACGACTCTGTGCGCGCTCGTCTCGCGGCAGTTTAAAACCCATTTCCCCTTCCTCTTGTTCGTCTCTGACGGGCAGGAGGAATTTTTATTCAAAATGGTTATCAATGAAACAATGAGTTTTTGTGATATAATATAAGTAGATGATTTGATGATAAAGCTACTTGTTACTTGATATATGTTATCTGATAAGATAATTTTTCCCCAAGACGAACAAGCGCACGACAAAATAATCGAGTGGTGGTATTGGAACGGGCATCTTCAAGACGCGGCCGGCAACCGCTACGGTTTTATGGACTGCCTGTTTCAGGCCAAGCCGGCCAAGGTTAAATTGCCGTTTCTCAAAATGCCGTTTGCCAAAGCGTATTTTTCGCATTCGATCTTGTCGGATATTGAAAAACAAAAATTTTATCCGACCGTCGATTATGTTTCGCTTTTGTCGCGCGACAGTTTCCGTCAGCCGCTGTTGTTCATCAATTATATCGACACCAATTTTCTCGACGGCTATCTGGTTTCCTCGATGGTGGAAATCGCGCCGCTCAAATACCGGCTCAAGGCGCGGAATTTCGATTTGATTTTGACGACGCGGAAAAAACCGCTGCTGGTCGGCGATCGGGGCTATTTGAATTTGGGCAAGCGCGGCACTTATTATTATTCGCTGACCAATTTGCGCGCGGCAGGGATTATTAAGCTCGGCGGCAAGGAAATAAAAGTTTCCGGCAAGGCCTGGATGGATCACCAGTGGGCGGACGCGCCATACGCGCACGATAAGTGGAATTGGTTTTCGCTGCAATTCGACGACAACACCGAGATGCTTTGTTTTGAAATTTCCCGCGCGGACAAGAAAACGGCCGTGGCGGAAATTTCCTATCCCAACGGCAAGACCGAACATTTAAGCGAAGTTATTTTTACGCCGACCGGCAAAGAATGGGCCAGCCCGAAAACCAAAGCCAAATATCCGCTCAATTGGCAGATCGAAATACCGGCCAAGAAAATAAAACTGCAAGTCAAGCCGCTGATCAAAAATCAGGAGATGATCTTCGGCACGATCAATTATTGGGAAGGGCCGATCGCGGTGAGCGGAAAATTAGGCAATAAAAAAGCGAACGGTCGGGGATTTTTAGAGTTGGTCGGACGACCGTCGCAATACAAGACTTATGATTTTTTCAAAGAAAGCGCGAGCGAAATGATCAAGAATTTGCGGAAGAAATTAACTTGAAAGTCGATTGCGCCATTTTATCAACGCTCGGGCGTTTTTGACCATGAGCGTTCGCGCCCGGCGCTGATTTTTAAAGATCGGGCTGCCTTAAGATTATTTTGTGAAGCATTATCGGCATAAAATAAAAAACCGCTGGCAGAATCGGCGCAGCGGTTTTTTGATCGAACGAAAATTTTCCTTTAAGGGTTGCGACTTGTTTCGCCGCCTTTTTTTCTAAAGACTTCGCGAAGCCAGAAGCAAGCGGCTGATACGAGACAGAGTAATTGCAGACCCAAAAAAACGGTATTGGCGTCCATGTCACTTCCTTTCCCCCGCCCTACTTAACCGGAAGTTCGGGCCAGTAGATAAACATTTCGATTTCGGGATAGTCCCGAGCGATGGATGAAACGAATTTGAACATCCTGATGTTTTCGGGGGCTAAATCGTTTAATCTGATGTTCCCCGAGCCGGAGACAACCTGCAGATCCAGGTATCTAATGCTGCCCTGTCCGTTGGTCGGCGCGATCACCTCGCCGCGGCCGCCAATAATTCGTTTGACGGTTTTCTGCGGGAAAGAATGTTCGTCGAGCAACTTGGCGAGCCGCTCGTCAGGATGAAAACAAGTGAAGGTGCTCGGGACAAATCGGCCGTTCCGAAGATCGCTCTTCTCGGACATAAAATAAACAAAACACAGTGACGTTGGAAAAACTATCGCCCTGGTAATGGGGTGCCGAACAGGTTTTTCGGCAATCCTTATTTCCATAAATACCACCTCTCCGTTTAAAGGAATATCAAAGGGCGGAATGAATTATTACAATAATTCATAATTAACGATTTGTCAAACTTGAAGAGGCGGCCAAGCTCGCGTTTTATAAAAAATCGATCGAAAAATAACGGCCATTGCT
The DNA here is from genome assembly GCA_035506055.1 of Candidatus Nanoarchaeia archaeon. GTDB lineage: Bacteria > Patescibacteriota > Patescibacteriia > Patescibacteriales > WJLG01 > JAQTUZ01. The sequence goes on from DATJQC010000056.1 coordinate 2,263, forward strand.
GACCTAAAATAATCGTGGCAGGAAAAGAATTTTTTTGACAAAAGGAAACGGCGGCGATAAGATTAAATTGATAATTTCATATTATTCGGCGGTTTTTATGATTTAGACAGGAAAAAAATCAAAGCCTAATCAATTAATATTTTTTGGTATGCTTAAATACGAAAATATAAAAAAAGAGGATAAGGAGGTCTACGCGGCCATCGAAAAAGAAGCCAAGCGGCAGGCTGATGAACTGGAAATGATCGCTTCGGAAAATTATGTTTCGCCGGCGGTTTTAGAAGCGATGGGCTCAATTTTGACTAATAAATATTCCGAAGGCTATCCGGCGCATCGCTATTATGGTGGCAATCAAAATATCGACGAAGTGGAAACGATCGCCATTGAGCGGGCGAAAAAATTATTTTCGGCCGAGCACGTCAATGTCCAGCCGCTTTCCGGCTCGCCGGCCAATGCCGCGGTCTATTTCGCTTTCTTGAAACCGGGCGATAAAGTCTTAGGCCTGCGCCTGGATCACGGCGGACATCTGTCGCACGGGCATCCGGTTAATTTTTCCGGCCTGTTATATAATTTCATTCAATACGGCGTTGATCCGGCGAGCGGTTATATAGATATGAAGGCGGTGAGGGAGATGGCTTTGAAAGAAAAACCGAAAATGATCGTGGTGGGATTTTCCGCCTACAGCCGCGAAGTCGACTGGCAGGCCTTCAAAGATATCGCCGACGAGATCGGCGCTTTCACTTTTGCCGACATCGCCCATATTGCCGGTTTGGTTGCCGCCGGAGCGGTCGGCAATCCGGTCCCGATTTTCGATGTGGTGACGACGACAACGCATAAAACTTTGCGCGGACCGAGAGGAGCGATAATCATGTGCAAAGAAAAATTCGCCAAGCAAGTCGACCGGGCGGTTTTTCCCGGCATGCAGGGCGGCCCGCATGATCATATCACCGCGGCCAAGGCCGTGGCTTTCGGCGAAGCCTTGCGGCCGGAATTCAAAATCTATGCCAAGCAAGTGATTGCCAACGCCAAGGTTTTGGCTGCCGAATTCATCAAGCGCGGGTATCGCGTAATTTCCAACGGCACGGACAATCATTTAATGGTTGTCGATATGACGAGCAAGAATATCACCGGCCGCGAGGCGGAAGAAGTTTTGAATAAGATCGGCATTTCGGTGAACCGCTCGACGATTCCCAATGATCCCAACCCGCCGTTCAAACCGTCCGGCGTCCGCTTCGGCACCCCGGCCCTGACGACTCGCGGGATGAAGGAAAAAGAAGTTTCGCAAATTGCCGCCTGGATTGATGAGGCGATAATGAATAAAGATAACGAAGAGAAATTGGCTGAATTGAAAAAAAAAGTGAAAAAACTCTGCGGCAAATTCCCGCTGCCGACGGCAGGCAGCATGTAACAGATAACAGGTAGCAAATTTTGGTTCCGTCGCAGGATCGGTGCGGACTGCGACGATAATTATGTTTATGAATTGGTTTCTTATCGCCTTCACGAGTACGGTTTTGTGGAGCGTTACGAATTTTATCGATAAATATTTGGTCAGCAAATATTTTCAGAAGCGCGGCTTGGGCGTGCTGATGATTTTTGCCGCTTCAATCGGATTTTTTCTTTTGCCGATAATTTTGCTGATTACCCGCGGGCAAGTTTTTTCTTTGCCGCCGCGCGATGCCTTAATCTTGATGGCCTCCGGCATTGTTTATGTTTTTGCCATCCTGCCGTATTTTTTCGCCCTGCGCACGGAAGACGCCTCGCTGGTCGCGCCATTCTTTCAGTCTATTCCCGTCTTTTCTTATTTTTTAGGATTGATATTTTTGGGCGAGCATTTGTCCGGCCGGCAGATTGCCGCGTCATTATTGATTATTTTTGGCGCCGTCGGATTGTCAATAGATTTTTCCCAAAAAAGTATTTTTCGCTGGCGAATTTTCGGTCTGATGATGCTGTCGTCGCTTCTTTACGCGTTGAATATTTTCTTTTTCAAGTTTATGGAGCGGGACAGTAATTTTTGGACTACTTCTTTTTGGGAATATGCCGGTTTTTCTTTGGCAGCCGTCGGCATGCTGGCAATCAGCCGTTATCGCCGGGAATTTATGAACAGCTTTAAAGTTAACGGCCTGAAAGTTTTGGGAATTAATTCGGTTAATGAAATAATCAATATTGCCGCCAAAATTATTTTTAATTTTGCAACGTTATTGGCGCCGCTGGCCCTGGTCTGGACGGTTAACGGTATGCAGCCGCTGGTGGTATTATTTTTCGGATTTATTTTGACTATTTTTTGGCCAAAAATTTTTAATGAAGATATAACCAAAAAAACTTTGGCGCAAAAAGCGATATTTATTATATTAATTTTTATCGGAGGATATTTATTGAATCGTTATTAATTAAGAGCACAAGGCGCGTATCAAATTTTGTTACTTACTGCATGCTACCTGTTGCGTGATCATCATCGATGGTAAAAAAATAGCCGATAAGATCAAGGACGAGATCGTCGCCGAGATTTTGCTGTGCAATCATAACGATCTTTGCGCGCCCAAGCGGCCGATGCTCGCGATAATTCTGGTCGGCGAACGGCCGGATTCGCGGCTTTATGTTTCGCTCAAAGAAAAAGAAGCGAAAAAAGTCGGCGTTGATACGACGTTATATAAATTGCCGGCCAATGCGCCGGAAAAAGAGCTGGAAGAGATGATTAAATTTTTAAACGCGGACGCGGCGACCGACGGAATTTTATTGCAATTGCCTCTGCCGGATAATTTTAACGCGGACAAAATCGTCGCGTTAATGAATCCGGCCAAAGACATTGACCGTTTTCAACCGGAAAATTTAAAAAAATTAATGGCGGGCGACGAAGAGTTATTGCCGCCGGTCTGCCAGGTGATTTTAGAAGTTTTGGAAGAAATAAAATTTAATCCCGAAGGAAAATCCGCCTGCCTGGTCGCCAATTCGGAAATTTTCGGTTTGTCGCTGGCGAAAATTCTGGAATTGCACGGCGCATTGACGAAGATTGTAACGCCGCTCGATGAGGATCTGGCCGAACAAACTGTTAAAGCGGATATTCTGGTCACGGCCGTCGGCCAACCCGGCTTGATCACCGGCGAGATGGTCAAAAAAGACGCGGTGATCATCGACATCGGCATTAGCAAAGAAGATAATAAAGTCCGCGGCGACGTGAACGCCGAGAGTGTCAAAGACCGCGCCGGTTATTTAACGCCCGTTCCCGGCGGCGTCGGGCCGATCACGATTGCGGCGGCGCTAAAAAATACCGTGGAAATCTGGAAAAATAAAAAATAATAAATAAAATTTATGCTCAAAGAGTTCATCGAGTTTTTAAAAGAATTTAAAGTCATTTCATTGGCTGTTGCTTTTGTCTTGGGCGCGGCCAGCACCAATCTGGTCAGCGCTTTCGTCAAAGATATTTTTATGCCGATCATCTCGCCGCTCTTGTCTTCCGGCTCCTGGCAAACCGCGACTCTCAATCTTGGCCCGATCGCCATCGCCTATGGCGCTTTTTTGGCAGAATTCTTAAACTTCATAATTTTGGCAACGGTGATTTTCATCGTGGTCAAAAAAATAATGAAAACGGAAGATGCGGAGAAAAAATAAAACCGCCTGGCAGGTTTATATTCTGCGATGCGCCGACAAAACTTTGTACACCGGCATTACGGTGGATTTGGCGCGCCGCTTGCGCGAACATAACAGCTCCAGGCTCGGCGCGAAATATACCCGCGGCCGCCGGCCGGTGAAAATCGTTTATTCCAAAAAATTCCGCAACCGGTCAACGGCAACTAAGGCGGAAAGTAAAATAAAAAAAATATCGCGAAGAGGGAAGAATAAATTAATAAACAGCAACTCGGTATAGCAACTAATAATAGCCAATTTTTATATACTTGACATTATACCTAATTAGGTATAATATGTAATTATCTCGGGGAAGAAGATAATTTTTTTATGAAAATTTTTTATTACTTCGACCCCCTTTTAAAAATTTCTCCGGTTAAAAAGTTCTTTGAGGAATTATTAACCGCTGACGGAGGGGGACGGCACAATCAAAACATTTTTAAAATTATTTCAGGTAAAGTAGAGTTTTTAGCGGAAAATAATGGTCGCCCGATTCCTCCGCACGCAGTTCCGCTTCGCGGCTATCCCTTTCACGAAATAAAAATTTCCGATCGCCACGGTTTGATCAGGGTCTTGTTTTTTGCCCACCATAGCAACAAATTAATTTTATTAAGTGCTTTTAATAAACCTAAGCATTACGACGAGAAAGGAAAAAATAAAAAGATCCATTCTTTTATTGAAAAAGAGTATAATAAGGCACTGCGGTATTATGAGCAATTTTTAAATAATCCAAATTTTTATGAAGAATTCTAAGAACAAAAAAATAATTAAATCCATCACCGAGCTTAGGCAGACCCCATCATTCAAAAGAGATATACAAGACATAAGGGCGCGGATAGAATTATCCGTTGAGATATATAATGCTCGCAGCCAAAGAGGGTTGAGCCAGACAAAACTGGCCGAGCTGGCGAACACCACGCAGCGAATTATTTCCAATATTGAAAGCGCACAGGTTAACGTAGGTTTTGATTTAATCAGAAGAGTGGTTAAGGCCCTGGACTTGACGTTTAAAATTGGTGCCGTTGATTTTGGCAATAATAACTTTGATTTAATACCAAAAAACGGTTTT
>DATJQC010000057.1:0-7928 GCA_035506055.1 Candidatus Nanoarchaeia archaeon
CTAAAAAAGAATTCGTTTAATTAACTAATTTTATTAATAATATGAAAAATATTTTGTCAGCATTGTGTTTAAGATCCATTATTGACCAAGAAACTAATAACATTAGTTTGATTGATTGTTTGGAGCAGTTAAATATTCAGATTAATGAAAGCGATAAAACAGTTAAAGATAAAGTTTTTCCGATAGCCTTTGACTTTGTAAGTATTTTTGTCGACGAAAATATAAAAAAAGAGAGAAAATTTGACTTTATTTTAGAAACTGTCGACGGAAAAAAGGAGAAACTCGGCGAAATAAAGGGGCAGATAGTTATGAAAGAAGGAATAAAAAGGATGCGACATCGCATTAAAATTCCGGGATTAAAAATTATCGATAGCGGCACTTATTTATTTAAAATTAAATATAAAAAAATGGATGAGGAAATTTTTGTGGAGTTAGCTGAAATTCCTTTAGAGGTTAATATTTCCTATAAGTTAATGTAAGTTTTGAAATATTTTAAAAATCGGCTTGCGCAGAGCCGGTTTTTTTTATAGTATGAACACATGAATAATGACGGACAACAAAAGCGGCAGGCCGTCGAATTGTTGAAGATCCATTATGGTTTTGACAAGTTCCGGCCCGGGCAGGAAGAAGCGATCGATGCCATCTTGGATGGCAAAGATGTTTTGGTCGTGATGCCGACCGGCGGCGGCAAGTCTTTGATTTTCCAGTTGCCGGCTTTGGTTTTGGACGGCGTGGCCATCGTCGTTTCGCCGCTAATCGCTTTGATGAAAGATCAGGTGGACGCGATGAATCAGATCGGCGTGCCCGCGACTTTCATCAATTCTTCCATCTCGCCGGATGAAGCGAAAGAAAGATTGGCTTTGGTAAAATCAGAATTTTATAAACTTTTATATATCGCGCCGGAAAGATTTTATAATGATGAATTTGTTTCATCGCTGGCTGGATTGAAAGTAAAATTATTCGCCGTGGACGAAGCGCATTGCATTTCGCAATGGGGCCATGATTTTCGTCCGGCCTATTTGCGCTTGAATCGGGCGATCGAATTGTGCGGCCGGCCGCCGATTGCAGCTTTAACCGCCACGGCCACGCCGGAAGTTAAAGAAGATATTTTGCAACAGCTGGGGATGACTAAGGCGGAAAAAATTATCACCGGTTTCACCCGGCCCAATCTGCAATTCGGCGTCATCAAAGCTACAGACTCGCAAAAATTATCAATGATCGCCGACACGGCGGAAAGCATCGACGGCTGTGGAATAATCTATACCGGCACTCGCGCCAAAGCCGAAGAAATAACTGATTTATTATTAGAGCGCGGGTTGGAAGCGGTTTTTTATCATGCCGGGATGGATCCGGAAAGCCGGAGCTGGACACAGGAAAATTTTCTCAAAGGCAAAACGAAAATCATCGTCGCGACCAATGCTTTTGGTTTGGGAATTGATAAAAAAGACGTGCGTTTCGTCATCCATCATGATATGCCGGGAACGATCGAGGCTTATTATCAGGAAGCCGGCCGTGCCGGTCGCGATGGCGCGCAATCTTTATGCTTATTATTTTTTGCGCCCAAGGATCGGTTTTTAAGAGAATTTTTCATCAAGGGCGATAACCCGACGCCGGAAACTGTTTTGGAAATTTACGAAATTTTGACCAATTATGAATCGGATAGAATTTTTACGACTTATGCCGAGCTGATGGAAAATTTGTCCGACAAAGTTCCGGATATGGCCGTCGGCACTTGCTTGAAAATTTTGGAAAAAGAAGGCTATATCGCCCGCTCAAGCGAAAAGACCAGCCCGGCTTTTTTGCGCCTCGTCAATAATTTTCAAACCACTTTGGATTTCGTTTCCAAGCAGGCCAAAAAGCAGGTGGAAATTTTAAATAAATTGCAGGGCAGATTTGCCGCGGAATTATTTGCGGGCTGGGAATTCGATCTGGATGAAGTCGCCGGCATCATCGAAGTTGGGCGTGAGGCGTTAGTGCGTTCTATTAATGCCTGGAAAAAAGCTGAACTCGTCGAATACACGCCGCCTCGCCGCGGAACGGAAATCCGTATATTGAAACGCGTCCCGCGAGCCGAAATTAAAATTGATTTTTCCGCCATGCGCGCCAAGGCCGCGCGGGCTTACCGCAAATTGGACGAGATGGAAGATTACGTTTATCATTTCGGCTGCCGCCCGGAATATATTTTAAATTATTTCGGCGAATACGACGTGAAGCGCTGCGGGAAGTGTGACAATTGTTTAAGTGGAACTTCCGCCGTAACACACCCTGCCTCGCCAGGGGCTCGGCACCCCTCTCGAGAGGGGAATCGCTACGAACGAAGCGGCAATAAAAAAGTCCCCTCTCGAGAGGGGTGGCGCGACGCCTCGGAGCGCCGGGGTGTGTTAAGCGCGGAATTTGACGAAATAAAAATTGAGAAAAAAACTTTAAATACCAAACTGACGCAGTTGGAAACCCTGGATTTGTTCAATAAAAATTATGATCCGGCCGGGATTGCCGGCGCGCGCGGGCTGACCGTCAATACGATTTACGAGCACCTGGCGTTTTTGGTGGAAAAGAATTTGATCAAGAACATCGATAAATTAGTGAGCTCTAAAAAGCAGGACAAGATTTTCGCCGCGATCAAGAAAGTCGGTCCGGCCAAATTGACGCCGATCCGTGAAGAACTCGGCGACGATTATTCTTGGGAAGAAATAAAAATTGTCCGGGCGAAATTTAAGCAGGTATCAAACAACAAGTAGCAGGTAGCATTTTTTTGTCATCCTGAGGCGACCCGCCCTGGGCGGCGAGCCGAAGGATCTGCTTCTTTCAAGTGTCGATTGACTTGTAATTAGGAAGTATCAGATCCTTGCGCCACCGCTAAAGCTAAGGCGACACGCGGTCGCGCGGCGCTCAGGATGACAAATGGTGGCGAGGTTGACAGAAAAATAATTTTGTGCTAATGTCGGGATATGATTTTTGCGGTTAAATGACCGTGAAAAAGTACTTTTCACTTTAACCAAAGGAGTTTGTTATGATGGCCAAAACATGGGCTATTACTGACGAACAGTATGGAAAGTTGTGCGGGAGGGATGACGAATTCCGTTTGCGCGTGCGCAAGGGAGTAATTCCTTTCGACGCGGCACTGGATCATCTGCAGGCGGCTTTTGACGGTAACATGTCCAAGAGTCAATATAAAAGAAAAAAACGGGCGACGTTGATTGATGCTTGCGGGATTCTCGGCGCTGATAGAGTGCATACGCCCGAAGAGGTTTGCCCGCTATGGAGGCAATCATTCCCGGTTAACGTCCTTATTTGTTATTCCAACGAAATTTTGCTCCAGGCAAAAGAGGCAAATTGTGAGGGCGCCGCTGACCGGCACCTTTTCTATGTGCCGGAAGGAATGTCGCTGATCCGTCAGCGCGAAATCCGCGGCCTGAATTCAAGCAAGCCGCCGTATTTCAGCTCGGGTAATGATTGGTGGCTGGCGAATGAAGAAAAGGCTTGCCAAGAAAAAGGAATGGCGTATTGGCCGAAAATTTCTTCGCCGGCCGGTTTTTATCTTCTTGACTTGAAGCCTCGTTTCCCGGCTATCAATGGCTGGCAGGCGCAGGAAGATGAAGTCGCCAAACTCGGCGGAAAATATGAGCGCGCCCCGGAAGATGTTTTTCTCTTTGCCATTCAAAGTATTTACATGCTTACCGGCAAAAATGTTACCAGTGATTGGTGGCATTGGGGAAAAACGGTTGACTCGGATGGCCACTGCGTGAACGTCCACTTGTATGGCGGTGGCGAGGCGCACGTCAACGGCAATCGTCCCGACCGTTCGGACGGCGCCCTGCGCGTCTCCGTGTCTCGGAAGTTTGAGATTTGATTCTTTGAATTTTTGAAAAAATTCGAAGAGTCAACCATAATCTCCGTTCCAATCAATTTGGGCGGAGATTTTTTATGATAATGACAAATTGGCCGGGTTTTGATAATCTGAAATTATGAATAAAGATACGCAGAAAGAATTGTTGCGGATTGTCCGGCGCAATTACGAGGATGATGCGCGGACGTTCGATGAGACCAGAGAGAAAAATATCTGGCCGCCGCTTTTAGCTTTGCTCCAGAAAGTCGAATTGGGTGCGAAAGTTTTGGATGTGGGCTGCGGCAACGGGAGATTGTTGAAAGTTCTGGCCGAGCGGCATGCGAAATATATCGGCGTGGACCAGAGCGAGAGCTTGATAAAAATCTGCCGCGACAAATATCCGGAATATAAATTCGCCGTGGAAGATATTTTAAATTTAGGCGAACTGCCGGAATATGATTTTGATTATGTTTTTTGCATCGCGGTTTTGCATCATCTGCCGAGCGCGGATTTAAGATTGCAGGCCTTGAAACAATTAAAAAATAAAATCAAAACCAACGGGAAAATTATTTTATCGGTCTGGAATATGTGGCCGCTGGAAAAATATCGGAAAATGATCTATAAATTCGCGCTCTTAAAGATTGTTGGCAAAAATAAAATGGATTGGAACGACGTGCTGTTCGATTGGCGCGCCCCGAGAGGCATGATGAGCAAGCGCTATTATCATGTTTTTTTCCAGCGCGAATTAAAAAAGTTGGTCAAAAAATCCGGATTAAAGATGGAAAAAATTTTTAAAGATAATTTTAATTATTATTTAGTCTTGACAAGGCGGATTTAGGGCGATAATATATTTTGCAAACGTCCTTTTCTTTAACCAGGAGCTGATATGGCCAAAAAATTTACAGTCGGCGAGCTGTTTAAGATTTATAATAAAGCCGAAGTATCAGTCGATGCAATAATGGAAAAAAGAGGAAAAGGAGAGCAGCATAAATTAGAAAAGGACTATGGCAAAATATTTATCCTACGCCAGCGCTTGTCCGATCTGCTTGAGAAAAGTACGGTAGAAGTGGAGATTCCGGATCGGGAGTTAGCAATATTTACTCCCGGGCTAACCGTCATTGGCTGTACTTAGTTCTATCACGCATGACGACTTGCCACCTAAAAAAAAGGAAGCAAGTCGTTTTTTTATTAGATTTGACAGGCCATTTTGGCCGTGTTATCATATTGTTTCAGGCTAGTTGTTCTTCGGACAAGTAGCCTCTTTTATTGAAATCATGCAACAAGTATCATGTAGCATGTAACATGATGAAAAAAATTGCATCATGAAAGTCAAATTATTTTGAGAAGTAAATAATTTAAATAATATTAAAATAAAGCACAATAATAGGTAAATGCTACATGTTACCTGTTACATGCTATCTGTAAATATGTCTGAACTATCCAGCGCCATTCGCGCCGTGTGTGAAGAAAAAGGTTTGAGCTATGAAGCCGTGGTGGAAACCATCGAGCTGTCTTTGGCGGCGGCCTATCGCAAAGATTTCGGCCAAAAAAACCAAAACATCAAAGTGAAATTCAATCCGGAAACCGGAAGTTCGGAAATTATGGATGTTAAAACCGTAGTCGCCAATCTGCCGGAAGATTATTTTGATGAAGAAGGCAAGGTGAACGAAAAATATCGCCCCAAGCGCGAGGAAATTTTAATTACCGCGCCGGTCGCCGCTTCGGCCAGTTCGCAAACTAAGGCTCCGGCCGAAGAAATTGTCGGCGCGTCGATCGAAGGCGAGGAAGATTTGATCAAATTCAATCCGAAAACGGAAATTCAAATCAAAGACGCTTTGTTAATTAAAAAAGACGCGGAATTGGGCGAAGAAATAATCACTAATCTGGAAGTGCCCAAAGAATATGGAAGAATGGCCGCGCAAACCGCCAAACAAGTGATCATCCAGAAATTGCGCGAAGCCGAGCGCGAAATGGTTTTAAATGAATTCAAAGATAAGGAGCACGAAGTCGTGACCGGCGTGGTGCAGCGCCGCGAAGGCCGCAATGTCTTGGTGGATTTGGGCAAGGCGATCGGCCGCTTGCCGATGGAAGAGCAGATTTACGGCGAGCGCTATGAAACCGGCGACAAAGTTAAGGTATATATCAAGGAAGTCCGCTCCGGTTCCAAAGGTCCGGAAATAATTTTGTCCCGCATCTCGGATGAAATTTTGAAAAAGATTTTTTATTTTGAAATTCCGGAAATTTCCAACGGCTTGATTGAGATTAAGGGCGTGGCCCGCGAAGCCGGCTCGCGTTCCAAAGTGGCGATCTGGACTGACCAGGAAAATGTCGATCCGATCGGCTCCTGCGTCGGGCAAAGAGGCAGCCGGATCCAGACGATTATTTCCGAATTGGGCGGCGAGCGGATTGATATGGTCAAATATGATGATGATCCGGCTCGCTATGTTTCCAATGCTCTCTCGCCGGCCAAAGTGATCAGTGTTGACTTGCGCCCGGAAGAGCGCCGCGCCCTGGTAAAAGTTCTGCCCGAGCAATTGTCTTTGGCGATCGGCAAAAAAGGCCAGAATGTCCGCTTGGCCGCCCGCTTAACCGGCTGGAAGATCGATATTATGGAAGAAGGCGACGGCACGTCGGCGAAGGTTTCTTCGGAGAAAATCGAAGCTGCCCCGGAAGAAGTCGCCAGTTTGGCGGAGAAATTAGCCGGCGAGGAATCCTCCTCTGCTGAAGCTACGGAGGACAAGGCGGCCCTGGAAGAAAAACCGGAAAAGAAAGAAAAGAAGGCTAAGAAGGAGAAAAAAACCAAGATTAAGAAAGAGAAGAAGGAAGAATAAAAAAGTAATTAGTATATTGGTTGATTGGTTAATTAGTTTACAATGGTTGAGGCTAATATGCTAATTAATTTTACAACTAATTAACTAATCAACTAATTAACCAATATGATTTACGTTATCGGACACAAATCCCCGGACTTGGATTCCGTCGCCGCGGCAATTGCCTGGGCGAATTTGGAAAATAAAATAAATAAGACAGCCGATTATGTTCCGGCTACGGCTGGCGACATCAATAAAGAAACCGCCTATGTTCTGGAAAAATTCGGTTTTAAAGTGCCGGAAAAATTAGCGACAGCGGCCGGACAAAAATTATATCTGGTCGATCATAATGAAGAATCGCAGATTGTTGACGGATTTCAAAAAGCGGAAATCGTCGGCGTGCTTGATCATCACAAGATAAATTTTAAATGCGAGAAACCGATCGAATTCAAAAATCTTCCTTGGGGTTCGGCTTGCACCATCATCGCCCAGCAATATTATTGGAAAGAAGAAAAAATTGAGAAAAAATTAGCCGGCTTGATGCTGGCGGCGATTTTAGTCGATACGGTTATTACCAAATCACCGACTTGCACGGAGATTGATAAAGAAATCATCGCCAAGCTGGCGAAAATTTCCGGCATCAAAGATTGGCGCGCGTTCGGCATGGAAATTTTCAAAGTCCGCGGCGCAGTGGCCGATAAGAGCGCCAGCGAAATCATCAAAGGCGATTTTAAAGATTTTGATTTCAAGGCTGGCAAGTTCGGCATCGGCCAGGTTGAAACCGTCGACTTGAATGATTTTGCCGCCAAGGAAGAAGCGATAATGGCGGAACTCGGTAAGATGCAATCAACTGGCGGTTATCATAGCGTCATTTTATTCATCACCGATATAATTAAGGAAGGATCAAAATTTTTAGTCGCCACTTCTGACGCGGCCGGAATGGAAAAAGCTTTGAAAAATAAATTAGTAGATAACAAAGTTTATCTTCCCGGCATCATGTCCCGCAAAAAACAGGTGGTGCCGATGCTGGGCGAAGTGTTTGATAAATAAAAAAATGTAACGCGAATACTGCTAATTATAAGCGAATACCGCAAACGCCTGAGAAAAAAGTTATTCGTTCTGTATGTTCGTTGTATTCGCTTATAATTTGTGGTATTCGCGTTATATAATAAATTATGAAAGTAATTAAAAATATTTTACCAAAATCACAGATAGAATTTGTAGTAGAATTGACTGCCGAAGAATTCCAGCCGAGCATCGAAGCCGCGGCCGCGCAAATTTCCCAGGAAGTG
>DATJQC010000058.1:0-7708 GCA_035506055.1 Candidatus Nanoarchaeia archaeon
CTTTTTACTGCCGTTAAAAAAGGCAATTAGATAGCAAATGATAAATCCATCCATAAATCCGAAAAATAAAATGACTAAACTGCCGGAGTAGCTAATGGAATAACCGGGATAAATTCCGCCGACTAAATTCATAAAACCCGCGCCATAGCCGGTCAGCACAGCCAAAATCGTCGCCAAAAATAAAGTCAGGCCCCAAAAAGCTCCGCCAACCGCAGCAAATTTATAAGGATGTTTTAAAAGCGATTTTCTTTTCATAGCATACAAGATCAAAGAGCATTGAACAAAGAACAATCACCAATATTGCCTTCTGCTGCTTGCTCGGTGTTCTTTGTTCTTTTCTCTTTTTTACTTCTCCAATATCTTTCTCACCTTATCATTGGTTACCGGCGATCCGCCAACGCGATGCTTCTCGATCAATTCGATCAACTCAAACGGCGTGGCGTGATTGAAATTTCCTTCGATATTCATCTTGATCCGGGCGGCCATCGCCTTCGGCAAAGATTCGATCAGCATCTTGTGAATGAAAGATGGCGCGAATAAATAGATCAGCAGACCGGTTCGGCCCGCTTCGGCTTCGGCCACCTTGGCTTCGAATTTTTTGACAAATTTATTGAATAAATATTCCTTGCTCACTTCGTGATTGGGATTTCCCATCCGTCCCGTTGATCCGCCCTTCTTGCCGCCGAAAAATCCTTCATTGTCGGAATATTCAGGAACCAGCTCTTCGACTTCGCCGACTTCATCGATCTTGCCGTCGCCGGCGATAAAAAACTTGGCGGTCCGGTCACCAGCCACTGCCAATAAAACTTGTTCATTTTCGAATTGATTTAATCCATTTTTGATTCGCATAAACATCGATAAAATATTAATTATTATTCCCATTCTATTTTAACATTTTACTTGCATATTTAAAACCCTCCGGCTAAATTAGGAGCTACCCAAGTTCCTTTGACAAACTCCGATTTATCTGCTAATTTATTTTGATAGCCAAATAGTTCTTTTTACCATGAATAATATAGGAGGATAGACCATGAACATTGTCAATGATCGGAACACTAAATTTTTCATTCGGACCGGTTTCTTCGAGATCGCCACGATTTATGTGGTCATCTGCGGCGAAACGGCCAGGGGAAAAAACGGGGCGATCCACTTGACGGCGTGGGGAAAAAAACAGATCCGAAGCAGCGTCAAGAAAAATCTGCGCAAAATCCTGCCGCATCTGCGGCCGGAAATCTTTGTCAGGGCGCCAAAATTATATGCCGAGGAGACGATCCTGGAGGTGGCCAAACTGCTGACCGGCGAACTTAATCGCAAAAGCATTATCGCTCTTGACAGCCTTGACCCGTCCAATCGTCCGGAGGAAGCGACCACCACGAAAGACCTGTGGCGGAAAGCGAGAAAACTTGCCGAATTAAAATGGTACGAAAGCGACAAGAGAATCCGCCACTATCATTGGCGGGAAGCTGGCGGAAAACTTGCCAGAGCCTTTAAACGGAGTGTCGAAGAAACTTTGTTTGATCTAGCGCGCGCCATAGCCACTCGCCCGGATAAGAAAACTCAACCAATCGGTCTGGTGGCGGGAAGTTCAACTTTTTTCAATTTGGTCGGGTTCGATCAAAAAGTTTACCAACCGTGCCAACTCAAGGAAATAATCAGGGTTGAAATCCCACCCTTAAAACCCGGGGATATAATCCAGTATAAATTTTTTATCGAGGGCCAGAATGCCGAACAGATCGAATTTGTCGGCTATCAATATTTTCCGGCCTGAATTCCAAACATAAAAGCGGAAAGCGCGAACTTTCCGCCTTTTTTTATCCAAAGTGGAAAAAATTATTGTTTTCCCAACTTAACGCCGATGGTTTTAATATCGCCCTTGTGAAAAATTTTCAAGCTGATCGTATCGCCGGGCTTTTTAGCGGCGATGGCGTCGGACAAAGTATAATTTTCGTTGAGCTGTTTGCCGTCGGCTTCCAAAATAATGTCATTCTCGACAATCCCGGCCTTATCCGCCGGCGAACCGGGCAAAACCGCCAAATCAGTTTGCTTGTCGCCGCGAGCGACCAGCATGCCGTAATCATAAGGCAGTTTATTATTGGCCTGCAAATCAGCCGTGACCGGAATATAGCGCACACCCAGGAACGCTTTGACGGCCGCCGCAATCGATCCGCTATTTTTAACTTGCGCGAAAGCATCCTTAACCAGATTGATTGGAATGGCAAAGCCCAGGCTCTGGCCGTCAGCCATGGCCGTGTTCATACCGATGGCATTGCCGTTGATATCCAAAAGCGGGCCGCCGGAATTTCCCGGATTGATTGCCGCGTCCGTCTGAATCAAGCCGGTTAAAGTCTCCGAACCTCTGCCCGTGTCCAGGCCTCCGGCCGTAATTGAGCGCGACAAACCGGAAACCACGCCCTTGGTCACCGTGTTGTCGAATTGGCCGAGCGCGTAGCCGATGGCAATGGCGGTCTGGCCGACTTGCAAACGCGATGAATCGCCGAAATTGATGTAAGGCAGATCAGTCAAGTCGATCTTCAAAACCGCGATATCATTATCCGGGTCGCGCGCCAAGACCTTGGCCACGACTTTCTTGCCTAAATTTTTCTCGTCATTAAGGACGACGGTATATTCGGCGCTCGTGTCTTCGACCACATGCTTATTGGTCACGATATAACCGTCAGGGGAAACGATAAAACCGCTGCCCGCGCCGATTTGCTGTTTTTGCGTGCCGTTCTGACAAATGCTGGGAATATTAAAATTAAAAAATTGCCGCATATCCGGCGGGATATCGGGCGAAGGGACATTCTGATAACATTGTTCGTATTTGGGAACTTGCGCCGAGGCGATGATGCTGACCACGGCCGGCGAATTCTTTTTTACCACGTCAATCACTGGCGATTCCTCGCTGACTACTTTGATAACGGTGGTCGTGGCCGTTGTCGCCGGCGCGGCCGGTTTGCCGCCGGTTAAATTCTGTAAAATTTGCAGCGGATTGAAAGAAAATAATTTTCCGCCGCTAGCGGCGCCGGCTTTGGCAAGCGGCCCGCCTAATAAAATCGCGGCGATTAATAGTAATGAAGCCGAAAAAATTAAATTTTGGCGGGCCGATTCTTTCCCGCCTTTCGCCTGCCGTTCCGCAGGCATTAATAATTGATTGGGCATAGCGTTTATGTTAAGTAAATTATTTATCTCCTCCGCGACCGGCCCGGAGGGTTGGGCCGGCCGCGAAGAAAGGCGCTTCTTAACTGGCGGAACCCAAAAGATTCCGGCGCAATCGAAGGCCATTTTGTTTAACGACAAAATTGAAATTTTGTGACAAGCAAGAGCCGAGAAAAACATCCTGGCGGCGATTTTCAATCAATAACGCAGAGTAGCGACGATTTTCCCTTGTTTTTTGCGATGCTTCTTCAAAGCGATTTTTTTCTTTTTATACATAAATTTTATGGCTGATTTTATTATAAGGCATTGGCGCCGATAAAAAAAGACGGCACGATAATTTTGTGCCGCCCAGATGATGATTATTTCAATTGCAGTAAAAATGTAGCCAGCGATTCCGGTAATTTGGCTTGGCGGATCGCTTGCATCGCTCCGGCAATATCATAATTCACCCGCCGGAGCATGAAACTTTTCCTGTCCCGATCAATTTGCAGGATTCCATAGGCTGCCAAAGGGCAATGATCGCGAGGCTGGCCGACGCTGCCGACATTTATGATGTAGCGGCTGCCGGGATTTAACTCTTGCTCGTGATGCAGGCTGTGCAGAAAAAAATTCTGCCCGCTGCAAAATAAAAACGGCCGGTGCGTGTGGCCAAGGAAGCATATTTTGGTCGGTGAATGCCGCGCCTCCAATTCAGCGCCCTCGACTTGCCTGACATATTGCCAGGCATGATTATTGGAAATTGCCCCGTGCGCCAAAGATATGCCCAATTCCTCAACGACCGCGGTTTCCGGCCAATCAACGAATTTTTTTACGTTTTTCTCGCCGATTAGCCGAAAAGAATATAATATTCCCTGCCAGGCTTCTTCATTGACGAGAAATTTGGCGATTTCTCCCTTGGCCGAAAAATTCAGAGCCGATTGTTCGTGATTGCCGCGGACCTTGCGGATTATTTTCGCGTTATTTTCCAAAAGATCCAAACATTCCGCCGGATTTCCGCCATAGCCGATGATATCCCCTAAAGCGACAATCGAATCGATCCCGAATTGCTCAATGTCCTTGAGCACGGCGGTAAAAGCCTGCAGATTGCTGTGCACATCGGAAATTATCGCAACTCTCATAATTAATTCCTTCCGCTGATGAAAAATTTTAAAGTGCCGTTAAGGAATAAGCTAACCATATTCCGTTAAAAAAATCAAGTCTGATAAATTTCCATCTGGCAATTGCCGCAATCGAAGTTCAAGCGGAATTTTCTTTTATTCTGGATTAGGTAAAGCGGCTCTTGGAAATCAGGAATCGCCTTGCCTTTGCGCGGACAAAAACCCAGCCAATATTTCAGGCAATGCCGGCAAGTCATCAATTTCCGATCGCGATGATCATTTTGCAATTCGAAAGCCGGGTCGATTTTCTTGACGCCATGCCGCAGATAAAAAGCCCGCGCCAATTTATTGGCCGCGTTAAAAGAATAATCAAGCTTATCACGATAAAAAGGATGGTTAGTTTTTCGATGATCGACTTTGACCCGCGGATAACTCCGCAATCTTTTCTTAAGCAGCGCCAGCGCCAGTTTGCGGCGCCAATCGTTCAAAACCGAAAGCGGCACGAAATACGGTTTTGACCAGTCAAAAATTATTTCCCGGGCATAAAAAATCGTTTCGCCGAGTTTGCCAAGCTGTTCCCGCCAATTTTTTAAAGATAACTCCGGCTTAGCGGCAGTTTCCAATTTGGCTGGAAGTTTCAGACTTACCGAATTTCCGTCTTCATCGATCGCTTCAAGATTAAAACCGGCCTTGGTTTCCTTGATAATGAAATCGACGCTGACGCGGCGGCTCACTCCCCTCTCGACGGCTTTTTCAAAACTTGGATTCTCATTGCGATAAATTTCCGCGCCCACGGATAAGGGCAAGACCTTATTAGGATAAATTTTGCCATCTCTGACCAGATTGATGTTGGTGCCGACCAATTGGCCGTCGCGGTCGAACCAGCAAATGCCATCGCCATTTTTCAAATCATGCTTTTGATCAAGGCCAAAATGCGAACGTTCGGCTGACTTAACCTTGCCGATTAATTCTCCTAAAGATTTCTGGGTCAGCGGCGAAATTATTTCGCCCTGACGGCCGCGCAAAAAATATTCGGTATAGCCGCGGTTAAAAGTCTTGTTCAAATCCGGCTGGAAACCTAATTCGATTTTTCCCGAAGCGGCCCTGACATATTTTCCCGCGCTGGCCGCGATAATCTTATCAAGTTCTTGGCGATATTTGGCCGTTACATTCGCGACATAGGCCGGATCTTTTAATCGTCCTTCAATTTTAAAAAACGTCACGCCGGCTTCAACCAAGTCGGCCAATGATCCGGACAGATTAAAATCTTTCAGGGATAACAAATATTTATTTTGGGCTAAGATTTTTCCTTCGGCATCGATGAGATCGAACGGCTGGCGGCAGATTTGCGCGCACTGGCCGCGGTTGGCGCTCTTGCCGCAGACTGCCTGGGAAAAATAGCAATGACCGGACTGGGAAACGCAAAGCGCGCCATGGACAAAAGCTTCCAGCGAAATTATATTCCCCTCCCCGGGAGGGGTGGATCGCGCCGCGCGAGACGGGGTGGGTTGTGTTATTTGTTCGGAAATATTTTTTATTTCGCCCAAACTTAATTCTCTGGCTAAAATTACCCGCGAGATTCCGGCCTCGGCCAGAAATTTTATCTGCTCAACCGTGGAATTATCGCATTGCGTCGAAGCGATCAGCGGAATCGGCGGCAGATCCATTTCCAAAATCCCCATGTCTTGAATTATCAGAGCATCAACGCCGATCTCGTCAGCCTTATTTATAAAACTTTTTACTTCCTCAATTTCGTTGTCAAAAAATATCGTATTTAACGCAACGTAGACTTTCGCATAATATTGATGGGCAAAATCCAAGAGCGCTTTAACATCTTCCCAGGAGTTTCCGGCCGCGGCTCTAGCGCCAAAACCAGGCCCGCCGATATAAACCGCGTCCGCGCCGGCAAGAATCGCCAGCTTGCCTGTCGCCAGATCTTTGGCCGGCGCTAAAAGTTCTAATTTGATTTTATTCATATCCTCATTCATATTTGAATTCTAAAAAAAATAATTAAAAACGGGGCTGCTTGACGCTTCCCCGTTTCGTAGAAATATCACGCTATTGAGCGATTGCCGGGCGTCTTTGATCCTCTCAAAGAGAAAAATGCGAACGATACTCCTTTTGCAGACATAAAAAATTCAGAAAAAACGCATTCCCGACAATTTCTTCGACCTTGGCTTGCGGAATCACGAAAACATTAGCCGAAAAATTGAATCGTCTTTTTTCACGGACGGGCGGAACGTAAATGTACAGTCGGTTCCGCTCGTGACGCGCTTGCCAGGCTATCTGGTCTTGATCAGTAATGACCAGATCCGCCTCTAAATCTATGCTGACCAAGTCAACCATTCCCGCGAAATAGCGCTTGAGGCATTCCGCGAGATTCGATTCGCAGGCAAACAAAGTCTTTAAACTATTTTTTTTCTTCATCTCCTCTGTTCCCATGGGATATTCCTTTCTTTTTATTTAATGAACGGTTGGATGCAATATAGCACAATTTAATATATTTGTAAAGGGCGCTATTTTAAACCCAGATAATACAGGAATTCCTCCAATTCCAGGCCGAGAATCTGGCGGTATTTTCCGGCCGGCAAGCCATTTAGGCCGATATTCATAATCCTTAAACGATGCAAATCAACCACCTTTTGGCCCAGCGCTTCGCACATCCGGCGGATCTGGTGTTTCTTACCTTCGGTTAAAATTATCAAAAATGTTTTATCGCGAATTTTTTTAATCCGGCATGGCCTGGTCACATAGCCGTCATCAAGTTCAACGGCTTGCGCCATCTTCTTTAAAAATTCCGGCGTGATCGTCCGGTCAACATCGACTTCGTATTCTTTCTCGTGCTGAAAATTAGGATTCAGAAGTTTATCGGTGATGCGGCCGTCATTAGTTAAGATGATCAAGCCGGACGACATTTTATCCAATCGGCCGACCGGAAAAACTGGTTCGTGAAATCTTAAAATATCGGCAATGCTTTTTTCTCCCTCTTGCGGACTGTGCGTAATAATCCCCCGCGGTTTATTAAAAGCCAAGTAGACCAAATTCTTATTGCCCAAATCAACCTCGACTTTATCGCCGGCCGAAATCATCTGTCCGGGCTCGCCCGGCTGGCCGTTAACCATTATTTTTCCAGCCCGAAGCAGCCGGTCGGCTTCCTTGCGGCTGGAGATCTTTTTCAAAGCCAGATATTTATTGATGATCACCGGATATTTAATTTCTTCATCAACCTTGATCATATTTTTTCCATTCGGGAATATGGCGGACGCGAACATTGTTTGAATTTTATCAGTAACTGGCCGACTAAGCAACCGGCCCGAATCAAACGATGCAAAATGTAACCATGGGGGTATTCGCTAAACGATTGTAAAATGTAACCATAAGCTAATTAATTTTAGGGTTAAAGCTATGGTTACCAAGCCTATGAGTCTGCCAGCAAGGCGAGAGTATCTTAAACA
>DATJQC010000059.1:0-14243 GCA_035506055.1 Candidatus Nanoarchaeia archaeon
TAACCCAAAAATTAATTAGCTTATGGTTACATTTTACAATCGTTTAGCGAATACCCCTATGGTTACATTTTGCATCGTTTGATTCGATAACCTTGACAAACGGTATAAAATGGTTTATGCTATTTGTCTTGGATATTCATCAATAATCATCCAAAACCAAACACATTTTCTCAAGGAGGATTTATGAGGAAGGTAATCGCCTTCTTGCCTGTTCTTTGTTTTGCGTTCTTTTCCGGCTGTGCCATCTTTGAGCCGCAGAATACGGCTCAAGCGCTTGACATGAGCCAGCCGAAAGCTTACATTCTTTCGGAAATCCGCGGCGTCGAGCCTAAAGAAAGCGCCATAGAGGTGCCGACGATATCCAAGATATGGCTCAGACTGAAAGATACCGCGAACACGGTGAAATCAGGCTCGTTGCTCATCCTAAAAAATCAACAAGGCAAGCAAGTGGCCTGCCGTGTCGAATTTTGCAGGGGAGCGGTTTGCATCGTACCGGAAAAAAGTCTCGAGCCAAGCACGACTTACTTTGTTACCATAGGTCACCTAACCTATGATGACGGATTCGAGCTGCGCGGCGTGAAGACCTGGTCTTTCACCACTGCCGCCAAAGATAGCTGATCCGCGAAAAACCGAATCACAAAACCCGCGAAGAATATTTCGCGGGTTTTTTTATTCCGAATTATCTGACGAATCCGATCTGCATATACCAGCCTTGCGGTTTCTGGCAGAGCGGGCATTTTTCCGGCGCTTCTTTGCCTTTATGAACATAGCCGCAGTTCAGGCATTTCCATTCGACTTCTTTTTCATTCTTAAACATCATTCCCGCTTCCAGGCGATCCGCCATTTTGATATAGCGCTCGGCGTGCTTTTCTTCCACACGGGCGATCTCGTGAAAAAGATGCGCGGCTTTTTCCTCGCTTTCTTCCCTGGCTTCTCTTTCAAAATTCGGATACATTATTCCAAACTCGAATTTTTCCCCTTCGGCCGCGTGGCGCAGATTATCCAAAGTATTTCCCAGCGGGTAAATGTCATAAGTGTTGGTCATCTCGGTGTGACCGGCAATCTGTTCCAGCTCCTCTTCGGCATGAGCGCGCTCATTGTCGGCCGTTTCTTCGAAAACTTTAGCCGCCCAAACTAAATTTTCCTTCAGCGCGATCTTGGCGTAAAAAGTGTATTTGTTCCGCGCCAGCGATTCGCCAGCAATGGCTTTTAAAAGATTGGCTTGCGTTTTGGACATAAAAAATTGGTTAATTTTTATGCTTTGATTATAGCAAATTTATCGAATTTAGACGATATAAAATATCGGCTTCGGCAGCGGGAAGCCGTAGCCGCCCGCGTATTCGCCTATTACCATTTTTATTTTAGCCTTAATAAATAACAAGATGAACTGTTACAAAAAACCCTCGGCCGAAGTCGAGGGTTTGTAAAAAATTCTCTTCTGGAATTGAAATTAGATTCCGTATTTGGCGCGATATTCCTTAATCGCGGCCAATCGATCGCCATCCAAGACGACCGCGCCGTCAATTTCGCGATTGTGAAGATGTGCTACGATTTCATCCACCGTGACGATAGCGGAAAAATCAAGATCAAACTCTGTCTCGATCTCCTGGATGGCGCTTTGACCTTTCAGGCCTTTTTCCATCCGGTCGACTGAAATCATTCCGCCGATGACCTTTGCTTGCGGCTGTTCTCTCCGCAGGAGTTCGATCGATTCCCTCGTCGCCGTCCCGGCAGTGATCACATCATCTATCAGGAGAATTCTGTCCCCGGCAACAGGCTTGTAGCCGACCAATGAACCGCCTTCACCATGATCTTTGGCTTCTTTACGGTTAAAACACCAGTGGTAATCAAATTCAAAACTGTTAAACAACTGCGCACTGGTTATGGCTGCCAGCGGTATTCCCTTGTAGGCCGCGCCGAATATTACGCTAAAAGAAGTTGCGAGAAAATTCTCATAGATCGCCCGGGCGTAAAAATATCCCAGCTTCAGCAATTGTTCTCCGGTATTGAAATTTCCGGTGTTGATGAAATACGGGGTATCGCGTCCGCTCTTGGTGGTAAAATTTCCAAAAGTCAAGACATCCGAACGGACCATAAACTCGATAAAATCCTGCTTGTACTGTTCCATCTTTTTCCCCTTTTCTGGTTTTGCAACTCTTACAATGCTGATTCGATTTCCTTCAGACCGATTGCTTTGACCAGACTGTTCACGTCCAAAGCCACATAAATCTTATCCATAACCGCGCCTCCTGATAAAAATTTGATTGTTTAAGAACGAATTAAGCCGATCAGCTTAACCAGCTAATTTAGCTTAAAAAAATAAAAAGGTCAACCGTTAAATGATCGCCCTTAAAAAATATAATTAATTATGAATTGTAAGTTTATCGCCGATGGCAATTCCTTTTTTCCGAATAATTCCGGCTTTAACTTCCAAAACATATTTTGCCGGCGCGGCTGATTGATAAACTGGACAGGGATCGGCAGTGCAGGGTTGAAAATTACTCTTGATATCGACAATCTTGTCGTCGGCGGAAATGAAAATCATATCGAGCGGGATCAAGGTATTTTTCATCCAGAAAGATCGGATCGATTCTTGGGGAAAAATAAAGAGCATGCCCGAATCGGCGGGCATTGATTGGCGAAACATCAGCCCGCGCGTCAATTGCGCCGGAGTGATCGCCGCTTCGGCATGGATGATAAAATTAGGCTGACCGGAAAAGGAAATATCCAGCGCGTTGGTTTTGCTAAATGACGAAAACAGACAAGCCAAAACGCCGGAAATGATCATTAGGCCGAAAAGGATAATTAAAATTATGTTTAGCTTTTTCATTACGGAAAGAATTAAATAAAGGGATTGGACTTGGTAAAATCCGGCAAAAATGTTTCGCCAGCGTCCGGCTCCTGGGTCCAGCCGTAATTCAGGCCGAGTTCGAATTTTTTATTTTCCGCGGCCGCGAATTCTTCCGCGCTGACTTGCCGGTTCAATTCGGGAAATTCTGCCGCGCGATAAACCGGATAATATTGGCTCATCAGACTTAAATGGATATTTTTATCAATCGCCGCGATTTTTTCCAAAGCTGAAAAAGTATTAGGCAAATTATTCGGCAAAATTAAATGGCGGATGATCAAGCCTTTTTTGGCCAAGCCGTTTTCATCGAGGGCGAGCAAACCGACTTGCCGATACATTTCGCGAATCGCTTTTTCCGCCACCAGAAAATATTTCGGCGCCCGGGAATATTTTTCCGCCGCTTTGTCGTCGCCGTATTTAAAATCCGGCAGGAAAATATCCACCAAACCTTCCAAGTCTTTGATCGCCGCGACCGATTCATAGCCGTTGGAATTCCAGGCAATCGGAATTTTTAAACCTTTTTCTTTGGCAATAATGATCGCTCTCTTGATTTCGCGGCGCCAGGGCGTCGGCGTCACCAGATCGATATTGGCCGCACCTTGCTTCTGCAAATCAATCATTGTTTGCGCCAATTCCTCGACAGAATATTCTTTAAATAATTCCCCTCTATTAAGAGGGGTGCCTGAAGGGCGGGGTGTGTTTTGCGAAATCTGCCAGTTCTGGCAGAAGACGCAACGCAGATTGCAGCCGCAAAAAAATATCGTCCCGGCCCCTTTGGCACCGACCAGCGGCGGCTCTTCGCCAAAATGTTTGCCAAACCAGACGATTTTTACTTTTCGTTTATCCATAATCACATTATAACAAAAAATCAGCTTACCAGAAGCTGATTTTTCATCTTGTCGGGATACTGGGACTCGAACCCAGAACCTTCCTCCTACGTTCCGAGGCGGAACTTCGGAGGACAGGCACGCACCTTCGTGAAAATGGTCGGGGTACTGGGACTCGAACCCAGAACCTCACGCACCCGAAGCGTGCGCCATAGCCAATTAGGCCATACCCCGACCATTTTCGCGAATTTATAAAATAAATATCGTAAGCGCCTTTACCCGCCGTAGCTTTAGCGAAGGCGGGCGAAGCGTGCGCCATAGCCAATTAGGCCATACCCCGATTTCAAATTTCGACTTACGAAGTTCGAAGTACAAATTATACCCAGATAAACTTATTAAATCAAGTTAATTCGCAATTCGAACTTCGTAATTCGCACTTTGATATTGTGGGCATGGAGAGACTCGAACTCTCATGGATTGCTCCGCACGCACCTGAAGCGTGTGCGTCTACCAATTTCGCCACATGCCCTTTCTCACATAACGCGTAGCGCATAACGCGTAACGTTATAATTTTCGTTATGCGTTATGCGTTTTGTGTTATGCGGTCATGAGCGGGAGACGGGAATCGAACCCGCAACATTTTGCTTGGGAAGCAAACATTCTACCGTTGAATTACTCCCGCGCTCCCTGCCTGCCGGCAGGCAGGTACCAGATGAGCTACTCCCGCCAAAATTTTGCTTGCTTGTCCGCCTTCTTTGTCCGCCTTGGGCGGAGGGCGGAGGAAGCAAACATTCCCTGCCTGCCGGCAGGCAGGTACCGTTGAATTACTCCCGCCTTCGCCTCGCCGGAGCTCGGCTTCGGCGGGCAACGCCCGCCAGAAGCGAGCGAGGGCAGGCTTCGTCGTTTCAACTTTAGACTCCTCAATAAAAACAAATTTGTGTGGACCTAGGCGGAGTCGAACCGCCGCCTCTACAATGCGAATGTAGCGTCGTACCGCTAGACTATAGGCCCTTTCTGATTTCGGATATCGGATTTCGAATATCGGACAATCCGAATTCCGAAATCCGACATCTGAAATCCGAAATGGTGGACAATACTGGGCTCGAACCAGTGACCTCTGCAATGTGTCCCGAGGTTAACTCGGGATGCCGACTTTACGTCGGCAAATGCAGCGCTCCCTGCCTGCCGGCAGGCAGGTAACCAACTGATTTGATATCCTTGTGGGTCTGAGAGGAATTGAACCTCTGACCTCTGCAATGTGAATGCAGCGCTCTAACCAGCTGAGCTACAGGCCCTCTCGAAAATCGGAATTCGGAATTCAAATCATCCGACATCTGAAATCCGATAGTCGGGGTACTGGGAATTTCCGCCAAAGGCGGACCACCCTCTGGGCGGGAACCCAGGCAAACCAATCTTTGCCCGAACCGACAAAAAACTTACACCAAGCTTGTCGGGGTACTGGGAATTTCCGCCAAAGGCGGACCACCCTCCGGGTGGGAACCTGTCGGGCTGCGCGGAATCGAACCGCGGCTACATGCACCCCATGCACGCGTACTACCATTATACGACAGCCCGCTTTTTAGCCGCGCCTGTCCAGCCCCTCGTGAGGGGCTGGATAACTACCGCTATACTATACCCCGAATAAAAACAACCCCCAAAGGGATTGGCTTCATCTTATAAAACTTTGTCTAAAAAAGCAAGAAATCAGCGGTTTAGCAGCATAATTGAAAGGTTTAACAGCGAGGCAAAAGAAACCCAAGCCAAATATGGCCAAAGCAGGAGCGACGCCCGCTTATCGATCCGCCAAAAAACAATGATCAAACAGACGATTAACAGCCAAAGAACGATAATATCGGCAAAGGATAGAGGAATCATTTTGGCGCCGAAAAAAATAATCGACCAGGAGACATTAATGATCAAATGAATCGCGAAAATTATTATCCCGGCTATCGCCAGTCTGTTCTCTTTAATTTTTTTTATAACCAGATAAGCGGCGATGCCCATCAAGATATAGAGGAGCGTCCAGACCGGCGCGAAAATCCAAGCCGGCGGATTGAAACTCGGCTTTTGCAAATAAGCATACCAGGAATTGATCGCCGGCTCGGTGAAAACCGAACCGACGAATCCGACAGATAGGCAGATTAGAATACAACCGGCTAAAGTTAAAATACTTTTTTTCATAATTATTTAATCTCGCGACTGGAAGAAATCGCAATGACCGTTCGGTGGCACTTCGCATTTCGCCTCCGAACAAAAGCCGGTTTCCGCGTCAAAGGCCGTGCAACGCGAACATTCATTGTCGGGATTGGACCAATCGGCGATAAAATTGGCTTCGATTTCGTGGGACATAATTTTTTGTCAGTTAAAAAATTTTAATTATGCTATGGCGTGGCCGGCGCGGTTTGAGGCAAAAGTTTAAAACTCCGGGCCATACTCTCCAGGACTAAAGAAATTTTTAGGCGGTCAAATTGCTTAATGCCCTGGTCGGGCGGATAATTACCGATGTCAGAATAATGGATCAAAGATTCAACCGCGTAGCATTGACCGTTATAAACCGTCCGATAACTGGTGATGTCATAAAAATTTCCCGCGCCCGCATCGGCGAAAGTTATCTTGGTGAATTTTCTGTCGCCGACAGTCACTTTGGTGGAGGTTCCGAATTTGCCGTAATTGGATTTTAAACAATTTTTTAATGCGGCAGGATCATCGCTCGCGCCCACCGAAAATTTGGCTTCGCCGAAATTAGTTCCCGGCATAAATGACCGGGGAATATCCACAACAGCAAGCAACGATCCCGAGCTGGAAGAGTTATAGCTCCAATCTTGGGAAAAGCCGATCTCGCCGCCGGAAAGAATAAATTTGTTGGGGTAGGAAAAAGAAAAAGTATTTTCTTCGTCAGTGTAAACGCTGGTGTCGCCCGAAGTTATCTGATTGCCGGCGACGCAATTAGTATAAGTTGTTTTATTTTTTTGCGTCAAAAAAGCATTGTCGCCTTTGCTTACCAAAACCGTTGTTCCCTGTTCATAGCGGATTCCCGAACCAGATCTGGTTTGCGGCAAAATCATCGTGCTGCCGTCTTTTAAAACAAGGCTCACCGAACTGGTGCCGTAATTGGCCCGCAAAATTCCTTCCTGGCAAAAATATTTGACGATATTGGAACTGGTCGCCGCCGCGCAAGGCTCTTCCCATTGCCGCAAGCATTTCTGCTTAATTTCGCACCAGGAATATCCGGCCGAAGGAATACAGCCGTGCGCATCGCGATCCGAGCCGACCAATTTTCCGTATGAAGCCGGATTGGCATTATCAATTTGGGACCGATTAAGATATAGGTATCCGCCAACGACAAGCAGGATGATAACAATGACAAAAACCAATAATTTATTCATACTTTACAAATTAATAATTACGCCTCAATTATAGCAGTTTGCCGGATTTTTAAAATAACCCGACGCAGGTCAGATAATTTTAAAACTCTCCTTCGCGATCTACTTGCGTACTGCGTCCGCCGTAGCTCGCTTCGGCGAGGCGAATTCCGCTTTCGCAGACTTGGCGGACTGCGTCCGCCGAAGTCCGCTTCAGCGGACAAAGGCGGAGATGAGAGGATTCGAACCTCTGATGCCCTTGCGGACATACCTGATTTCGAGTCAGGCCCATTCGACCACTCTGGCACATCTCCAAGATAAATTTTAAATTTTCAATTTTGAATTTTCAAATAATTTTTAAATCCAAAAATTTAAAAAATCGCGCCGCGTTCTTCTATTTTATAGATTTTTCGTTAATTGTCAATTTTATTCTTAATATCGCCGACATGGCGATCAAAATCCAAAATAAGCAAGCCAAGTCATTCTTGAAATAAGGCACATCAACCAGACCATGGACAGTCATCGTGATCATCGCGGATAGTAGGCCCAAAAATAAAAATTTTGAATTTTGAATTTTGAATTTTGAAATAATTATTAAATTTTTAATTAAAGTAATAATAAATTTGCCAATAATCCATGCGAATAACAACAGTCCAGCCAAACCTAATTCAGTCCAGAAATTTAAAATTATGTCGTGCGGATAGAGATAAATTTCCACCGGCTGCCAGGTGCGGGCGCGCACCGCGGCGCTCTCAATCGTGTGCTGATGGAACAAAGGATCAGTGCCGTCGTCATAGAAAAATCCCGGCTGATGATAGGGCGCCACCGCGCTTTGATAATTTCCCAAACCAACACCGAAAATTTTCGCCTGGCCGTTTAACATCATCAAAGTTTCTTTCCACTGCAAACGGCGGATCTGGCCGGACAAATCATGCGCGGTGATTTTTCTCACCAGCGGCTTCTCGATCGGCGGATAAAAATAAATCCCTATGCCGGCGATCAGCACAATAAGAATTGCCGCGATCCGCGCTTTTTTATTAGCCAGCAGGCAGAAAACAAAAGCGGCAACGGCCAAGCCGACCAAAGTGCCGGTTGATTTGGCGAAATAAATCGCGGCCAGAGCCGCCAGGATGATAAAACCCAGAAAAGCTTTAGACAAACCAATCGAGGAAATTTTTTCCTTCGGCAAGGGATAATGGATTTTTTCTTCAAGCGGGGAAAAATCTTTTTTAGCCGGCAAAAATAAAAATCCGGCTAAAACTGGAATAATCGGACCGAGATAAAGGCCGACCGCGTTGGGATAACCGAAAAAAGAAACCGCCCGCCGCGTCGCCTCGGCCTGCCAAAGCGGATTGGCGATGCCGATACCGGTAAATTCCTGAAAGATGGCGTAAACGGAAACAGTCAAAGCGCCAATAGCCAGGGAAAGTCCTATTTTATTTAAACCTTCTTTATCTTTAAACAAATTCAAGATCAAAATATAAAGCAGGGCCGGTTCAAAAAAATAGGCTTTCCAGAGACCAAGAGAAGCGGCGGAAAAATGCGCCACGCCAACGGCAAACAAAGAAACGATTAACAATAAAACAATTTCTATCCCAAACGGATATTTTTTTCTTCCTGCCGCGCTGCCGTCTTTTCGCCAGGGACTATTTTTTAAAAAATCTTTAACCGAATACTTGCCGCGCAGAAAATCCCAAAATCTGGTCTGAAAAATAAACCAGCAAAAAAAAGCGATCAGGATCATCGCTTCCAACAAGGTGAGCGGCACGAATAATTTAAAACGCGCCAAATATAAAGGCAGGCTGGCGATAATCAGCATCACCGCCCAGTCCGGCCGCTTAATCGCCAAAACAAAAAAAGCGGCCAAAAAAATTAAGAGAAATAAATAGTAGATCATGGCAGTAGGCAGTATGAAGTATTTTACCGATTTTTTCAACCTCGGATGACGGCGGAATCAGAAGGCGACATTGGTTATCGCCAGCATATAAAGGCCGATACCGATCAAAAGCGCGCCAATGACTTTTTGAAAAAGCACTTCGCCACCCAGTTCCTCTTTCAGCACCTTGGGATATTTGGAAGAGAGGAACATCACGATGATAAAAAGGAAGATGTACTGGATGCCTTGTAAAGCATTGGTGATGGCAACATTGCCCATACTGACCGCGAGATTCAAAAGAATGAAAGCGAAGGCGGCCAGAGCGCGGATCAGAAAGAAAAGAATCAGATTGGTGGGCTTGGAACTTTGGCCGATGTGTTTTTCCAAAATCAATTTCCGCCAGGAAGGAATCAACAGCATGAAGAACACGCCGATGAAGCTGCCCATTCTTGACCAGACGAATCCGCCGATGAATGGCTGGGTGGAATAAACGTATTTGATTAAGACATAAAACGCGGCAAAGAAAAAAGCCGCGACTACCGAGTTGACAATCAGCCGGCTGTTGGGCCGATATTCGGCGTGAATCCCGCCCAAAGAATTGCCGAAAACCTGGCGAACTCGGCTGGCCACGGCGTGCAGTTCGTAAAACTTGGTATGTTTAACCGAAATCAAAATGCCGCCGATGATTAAGATTAAAAATGCCAAAAGCTCTCGCTCGGTCAATTGCTCGCGTAAAAAAACAAAACCCAACGCAAAACTGAAAACCGGCACCAGCGCGCCGACGATCGGCACGACCCTGGTCGCTTCCGATTGGTGCAGCGCTTTGTACCAAAAAATCAAAGTCGCCAAAAAGATGCCGCCTGCCAGCAAATCGACTCCCAGCTGCGCCCAATCAGGAACCCAGGGCGCCAGAAAAAGAAAAAAGATATTCAAAAAACTCCAAATGCCGACATAAAAAGCGTAAGCGACCGAAGAGTGAACCTTCTTGGAAAGCAAAAATTTGTCGCCGACGTAGACTCCGGCGTTAATCAGATAAGAAACAACCGCGATGGCTAACCACATCTTAATTCAAATAAAAAATAAAAGATAAAAAATAAAAAAATTTCTTTTTTAATTTTTAATTTTTATTTGATTATTTGGCTCCGGCAGAATCTCCCGTAGCGGATTCTGCCGCCAATTTAACTCTATTCCGTGTATTCTAAAAATATTTTTTTCTCAAAGCCGCCGCGGCTGGCTTTTCTTTTCGCTTTTAAATTTCTTATTTCTTTTTTGTCCAAACTAAAACTTTTTATCACCGCTTCGATAACTTCTTCCACGTCGCCGATTTCTTTGCTTAATTCTTTTCTATCACTGCCGGATTCTGCCGCCTCTTTCGCTTCCTCAACTATTTTTTTCAACAATTCTATTTTATATTCTTCATCGCCCAAAATTCTGATCCGCGGATTCTCGCCATCGGCCCTGATTATTTCCGGAATTTTATCTCTGACTAATTTATTATACTTTTTCATGAAAATTTTTATTTCTTCTTTTTTATTTCTCGATTCTTATCTGATTCGTCCGGCAGATTTCCGCGTAGGTCGCGGCGGAAGGCCGGGGCGCGCGCTGGAATGTCTGCCGGTCAACCGAGTAAAGGCCGAATTTCATCGCGTATCCTTCCGCCCACTCGAAATTATCCAGCAATGACCAATAAAAATAACCGCGAATATCTTCACCCTCCTCAATTGCCCGATGAACATAACGCAGATGATCGATAATAAATTTTCCCCGCTTGGCATCAGCCGCGTCCGCAATGCCGTTTTCCATAATATAAATCGGTTTTTTGAATCGCCGCAGATCTTGCAAAATATTATAAATGCCGCGAGGGTAAATTTCCCAGCCGCTATCCGTCACTTCTTTGTTCAAATTCCTTACAAACGGCGGATACCAGACTATCCGAAAATGAAAATAATAATCTATGCCGATATAATCAAGCTGGCCGCGAACGAGGCGGAGGAATAAATTATTGCCGAAAAATTTCAAGAGCCAAGCCAAAAAAATTTCCGGAAAAAACCAAGCGCGGGCCGGATCGAAATCATTTACCAAGTTGGTAAAACCGACCTTGGCGCGCGAATTATGGCGATGGATTATGCCGTACGCCTTTTGGTGAGCGGCGACTAAGTTGAAAAAAGCTTTGCCAGCCGAAAAAAAATTGATCTTATTGGGAGGAAATTTTCCGATAAGATAGCTCTGGGAAACAAAAACAGACGGTTCGTTAATCGTCACCCAAAAATCCACCAGATCGCCCAGTTGCGCCACGACGAATTCCGCGTAACGAGAATAATAACTGATTACTTTTTTATTGCTCCAGCCGCCTTCGGCGACGAGCCAAAGCGGATTAGTCCAATGCCAGATCGTCAAAACTATTTTAATGTTTTTTTCCCGCAGATTCATCAATACCTGGCGATAATGTTCAATCGCTTCCAAATTAAATTCCCCTTTCCGCGGCTCAATTCTTGACCATTCCAAGCCAAGGCGATAAGCGCCGCAATGCAAATCCTTGACCATTTCCGCGTCCTCTTCATATCTATTATAAGAATCACAAGCCTGACCGGCGACAAAATCGCGGTAATCAAAATTCTTTTTCCGCAATTTGGCGAGCCGTTTGGCCGACATTTCCCACTGGCTCCAATCGTTGGTTATTCCGCCCTCGATCTGATAAGCCGAAGTCGAAACCCCCCAAAGAAAACTCTGGGGAAATTTTAAAATATTTTGTTCCTGGTCGTTATTTTCAAGCATGTACCTATTATATCATTTCTTACCGGCGTATCCAATCTTTAAAAAAAATATTGATTCTTTTCGTTTTATATGATTAAATTGCTTTTCAGAGTCCTGCCAATTAAAACTGACAAACAGATTGGTTTCCCCCACAATCCTAATGGAGGTGAAAAATGATCTTTGATAAAAACAACAACTTTGTCATCGATGAAAAATGCCAGCTTTTATGGCATAGCGATGAAAACAGCATATCTTTCGAAGCGTTCTCGGAAGGGAACGGGAATGTTCAGCCGATATATTGGCCCGATGGAGACGAAAAAAAACGGCTTCCTAAAATGAGCCGAGAAATGTTCGAGCAACATTTTAATCAGAAGATAGGTAACCAAAAAGCGGCATCGAGTATTGCCGCTTTTTTACTTGACTCAAGTCTTAAGGATACTTGTCACTTCTTTTTTGAACTGATCGCCCCGCTCTTTGTAATTTTTGAAACAGCCGAAGCTGGCGCAACCGGCAGACAACAGGACGATATCGCCAAGTTCGGATTCCTGTTCAGCAATCTTAACCGCCCGTTTCATATCGTTAACCTCAATAATCGGAATTTTTTCTTTTTTATTTTTTAATTTTTCTTTTAGCCTCTCCGTGCCTTTGCCCCTAAAAAGTATCAAGTACTTAACCTTTTTCCTTATCTCTTTGGCAAATTTTTCAAAGTCCGATCCTTTATCAGCGCCGCCGGCCAACAAGATTATATTCCCCTCTTGAGAGGGGTGGACTCGCGCCGCGCGAGGACGGGGTGTGTAAGTCATGTCTCCGAAAGATTTCAAGGCGATAACGCTGACATCTGGCACGGTGGCAAAACTATCGTCAAAATAGCGCACGCCATTTATTTCCGCGACAAATTCCAGGCGATGCGGCAAGCCCTTGAAATTTTTGACGGCTTTGGCGATAATTTCCGGCTTAATCTTCAAAATCTTGGCCACCGCAACCGCGGCCGCGACATTCTCTCGATTATGCTCACCTATCAAATTATTCGGCAACGCGGACTTGCCGTAATAAATTATTTTTCCTAAATTTTTTATTTTTTCTTTTTTATTTTTTAATTGTTCGTTTATCACCAGCCAATCGTTTTTTTTCTGATACTTAAAAATATTCGCCTTCGCCGTCCAATAATCTTTCATTGAGCGATGATAATTCGGATTATGCGGATCAGCCGGCGCCAAATGCTCTTTAAATAAATTGGTAACTACGGCAATGTGCGGGCTCATCTCCAAATCTTCCAGCTGAAAACTGGACAATTCCAAAACCACCCAATCCTTGGGCTTAATCTTATCAATAAACTCAAATGGCGCCGTGCCAATATTCCCACCGAGAAAAATCCCCCTCCTTCCCAAGGAGGGGCTAGGGGTGGTTCGTCCGCCCTTGTCCGCCGAAGCCTTGGCGAAGGCGGATTTAATTATTTCATAGATCAAACTTGAAGTCGTGCCTTTTCCTTTTGACCCGGTCACGCCGATGATATTTTTCGAAGGACATAATTCAAAGAATGATTTCATCGGGCTGGAAATTTCCACGCCCGCCTTTTTCGCCTTGAGCAAATTAGGATTGAACAGCGGATAGCCGGGCGAGCGGAAAATAATATCAAAATCCGCCAGATGCTTGTCATAATCTTTTCCCGTCATCAAAATAATTTCCGGCAATTTATTCTTCCGCGCTAACTCTTTGATTTCCAACAATCGATCCCCTAATTCTGCCGCCGATTTCGGATCGCAAACCGTGATGTGAATATTCCCCTCCCCGGGAGGGGTGGCCGCGCCGCGCGGACGGGGTGGGTTACCGATTTGTTTTTGTCCCGCCGCAGTCTCCGCCGCGGGACTGCGGCGCAACAAAAATTTCACCAACGCCAAATTCTCCACTCCCAATCCGAGCAGGGCGATCTTCTTATTCCGCAAAAAATTAAGCGCTTCTCTGTTGATCATATTTATTCCCAGCTGAATTTATTGCCGCTGGCCGCTTCCAAAGTTTCAATCGACGCCGTCACTGAAGGATTATCCGTTCGTTTTAAAACTAATTTTCCGCCGAACTTTTTCACCAGCGGCGTTAAGAATTCATCGCCCCAGGAAGGAGAAAAAACGCTCACGCCCGAAAAATCAATCTCGACTTTTTCTGCCGGCGAGACGTTATTCAAACTCGGCAAAAAAGCCGCCAGAGCCTCCTTGCCTAATTGCCGCGAATTAAGGATGGTTTCAAATTTTCTCAATTCAATGACCATAAACATTAATACAAATTCGATAAATTATTATTTAAAATTGGCTAATTTAAATTTACAACCTTAATATTTTTTATAGCTAACCAACGTTAAAATCTCCGCACCCAACCCGAGCGCGGCTATTTTTTTGTTAGTAATTTCTTTAAAAAAATTGGGCATTTACTATTAAACGTTACTACGTGTCAAATGATCCAAAAATGTAACCGTAGGCTAATTCGTTCTATGATTGGAAAATGTAACTTTGGCGGCGGGGTTTAAGGCTACGGTTTGGTTAATAATTATTCGGTTGGCGCGGCTGAGTTTTTCCAGTTTGGCG
>DATJQC010000060.1:0-4225 GCA_035506055.1 Candidatus Nanoarchaeia archaeon
AATATCGCCGTTGACTAATGACTATTTTTAGTTTATACTATTTACAAATCCCTCAAGGATTTTATTTATTTTGCGATCAATCAAGGTCCCTTCGTCTAACGGTTAGGACATCAGGTTCTCATCCTGAAAATAGGGGTTCGATTCCCCTAGGGACTACAATGCCAATAATTTAGATTTTAATACAAATTTTATGTCTGCAAAAATTTCGGTATTCGCGATCGTCATTGCCGCCATCGCCATTGTGGCCGCCGGATGCTCCTTGCCAAATTATTCATCGATGACGAATCAGCCGCAACCGGCGCCGGTTCCGGCCGCGGCGGCTCCGGAAGCGCCGGCGGCGACTTCGACCACGATTTCTTATCTGGTTTCCCGGGAAGATACAAATAAATATTGCAATGGCGCGGATATGAACAGCGCGGCTTACCGGCAAACGATTACGGTGCCGATGTCGAGTACCACGCTGGAAACTAATCTGACCGAAGCGCAACTGGCCAAGGAAACGGCGATTCTGGCGACCAGCGGCATGTGTCAGGAGGTTTTGCGCCAACTGCCTGATTTTACGGTCGCGAGCGGCACGGTGGAGATTCCGCCGATCGAAGGCTGGGCCGGAGTCTCAATCGTGATGTGCTATTGCCAGCCGCAGGTGGAAGTAAATTTATTGCGCTTGCCCGGCATTACCAAAGTTTCCTGGAATAGCCATTAATAAAAAACAAACAAAAATTCCCGCCTCCAGCGGGAATTTTTTTGAGTCCGGTCAATTATTTTAGCCTAAAATCGTTCCGACCAAATCGGCGTGGCCGCGCAAAAATTCTTCAGCAGTCATCGGCTTGCCGCCCTCCAGCTGTAATTTTTTAATCACCAAAGCTCCGTCGCCGCACTGCACCGCCAATTTATTTTCAGCCAAAAATATTTCTCCGATTTTAAATTTATTTATCGGTAAAGTTAAGTTTTCAACCCCAATAATCTTTATATTTTTTCTTTTTTCTTTTTTATCTTTTAATTCGGTGTAGGTTCCCGGCCATGGCGTATATGCTCGCACCGCGCGTTCGATTTCGACAGCAGGCCTTTTCCAATCTATGCGCCCGTCTTCTTTTTTCAATTCCCGCGCGTAAGTCGCTAATTTTTCATCCTGCGGCTTCAATTTCATAACGCCCAAGGCAAACGCTTTCAAAGTTTCCGGCAGCATCTTGGCGCCCAAGGCGGCAAGTTCATCATGCAAAGTTTCGGCCGTTTCATCTTTTAAAATATTAACGCGCATCTGGGCGATGATCGGGCCGGTGTCCAAGCCTTTATCCATTTTCATAATCGTCACGCCGGTTTCGCGGTCGCCGGCCAAAATCGGCGCCTGAATCACGGCCGCGCCGCGCCAGCGGGGCAAGAGCGAAGCATGGATATTGATACAGCCATATTTAGGAATGTCCAAAATCGATTGCGGAACAATTTGTCCATAAGCGACCACGATAATGAAATCCGGTTTAAGCGCGGCGATTTCATATTTAATATCTTTTATTTTTTCCGGCTGTAAAATTTTTAAATTATTTTCTAAAGCAACCCTTTTGATCGGCGGGGGAGTGAGCGTTTGCTTTCGGCCGACCGGCTTGTCTTCTTGCGTGATGACGGAAACAATTTCAAAATCATCGTCAGCTATCAGCGCCTTGAAGGTGGGCACGGCAAAATCCGGCGTGCCGGCGAAGATTATTTTTAATTTATCCATCATAATTTATTGTTAAAAGATTTCATTATAAAGCGATAATCATTTAGCTTTGTCATCCCGAGCGCCGCGCGAGGGATCTATTTTGTAGGAAGCTCGGATTTCTTCGGCTAAATTTTTTAGCGATTCATTAGAATATCCCGATTCGCGAAAAATTTTATCCGACAAGTCTAATAATAACGGGTTAATTTTTTTAATCAAGTCTAATTTTTTACTTTTGCGCCAGCTCTTTAATTCTTTTTCTCTGGCAACCGCCTGATTGAAGTATCCGTATGGTTCGTAATAAACTAAATATTTCGTTTTATATTTGCAAGTGAACGCACAGCCGAAACCGAATTTATGTTCAATCAATCTCCTGATAATATTATTGGTCATTCCGGTGTATAGAACGGTTTTTTGATAATTGGTCAAAAGATAAATGAAAAATTGATATTCCCTCCGCATATCAACCTTGTTATGTTTAATTAATAATTTATTCGCTCAAAATTTTTAATGGCGTGTGGATAATTTCTCGGATAATAGATCCCTCGCCAGGGGCTCGGGATGACAAAAGTTGGAGTGACAAAAACAGAAATTATCTTTATAATGAATTTATTATGAATTTTATCAATTATCTAATTGATATTTTCGGCCATCTCGGCTATCAGGGGATATTTTTTTTGATGGCCCTGGAGAGTTCGGTGATTCCGGTGCCGTCGGAGCTGGTTATTCCGCCCGCCGGCATTTTGGCCGCGAGAGGCGAAATGAATTTGCTTTTGGTAATCGCGGCCGGCGTGGCCGGCAGTCTGATCGGCGCGATAATTTGCTATTGGCTTTCCTGGCTTTTGGGCCGGGCGATAATTTTGATTTTGGCCGACCATCAAATCGCCAGATTTTTGCGCATCACTCCGGAAAAGGTGGAGCAAGCGGAAAAATTTTTCTTGAAATACGGTTCAATTTCGGTTTTTTTTGGCCGGCTCTTGCCGGTGATCCGGCATCTCATTTCTATTCCAGCCGGATTTTCCAAGATGAATTTCGGCAAGTTTATCCTTTATACTCTTTTGGGCTCGGCGATTTGGGTTTCGGTCTTAGCAATCGGCGGATATTATCTGGGCGCCGAAATCGAACTAATCGCTGAACATTTTAAAACAATTGTCGAAATATTATTAGTAGTTGCGGTATTAGGATTAATAATTTTTTGGATTAGAAAAAAAAGAGATTAGAAATTGCCTGCCTGTACGGTAGGCAGGGAAAATAGGAAATTAGTCGTTTTAAAGATACAATTTCAAATTTCTTTTTCTTCTTCATCTATTTTTTTCAAATTTTTCGCTTTATCGACGAATAAAATTCCGTCCAGGTGATCGATTTCGTGCTGAATCACCCGGGCGAGCATACCCGAGGCTTTGATTCTATTTTTCGCTCCTTGCCGGTTGCAGAAGACGCAGGTGATTTTTTTGTGCCGCTTCACATCGCCAAAAATCAAAGGCACGGACAAACAGCCCTCTTCGCCCCATTCTTTGAGCCAGGATTTTTTGACAATCTTCGGATTAAACAGCATAATCGGCCCTTTTTTGGTGTTGACCACGATTAGACGCACATTCCGGCCGATCTGCGGCGCGGCCAGGCCGATTCCTTCTTTTTGCACCATGGTCTCGGCTAGATCATCGCATAGCTCTTCGAATTCCTTGGCGGTAATCCGGTCTTCGCCGATGGCTTCGGATTTTTTCCGCAGCGATTCGGCTGGCAGAGTTAATATTTTTAAAATTTTAGTCATAAATTCGCGTAAGCGCGATGGGGTTGATTTTTAAACTTTCGTTCCTATTGAAAATAGCTTGATAGTATGATAAATTATAGTATTAAAAGCGCGAAAAAGCAAATTTTGTCAATCAATTAAAAAAGTCGCGGATGTTTCCGCGACTTGATCAAAAACGCATTCTCGGCAACGGCCTAACAACGATATCATAGCCGTTCTTAACGAAGCAAGTTGAAATTCTGACACCTTCTTTGTTTAAAACGATTGTTTTCTTTTCGCAATCAACATATCCAAGATGCCATCTTTGCCATTCTACTACGTAATACCAATTCAATTCGCCTTGCGATAATGCTTTGGCAAAATCATCAAAGTTTAGTATAGGGGCAAAACTTGTTATTTTTTCTACTTCATTAATCCATACTGTACTATCAGTACCTTGAACACCGTATCCTTTCCCGAGAACGATCTGCTTAACCTTTTCGATATCGGCGTCTTTAACATAACAAACTGTTCCCGCCTCCTTGCCTTCCTCCATTTCCGGCATTACGATTTCTATATAAGACATTTATACCTCCGATTTTTTGGTTAATGAACAAAATTATTTAATATTAAATTAGCATACTTTAATTATTTTGTCAAGAATAAAATGGTTGATGATAAAAAGGGGGAATTTGAAAGTTTAGGGTCGATATTTATCCAGAAAAAAGGCCGGGCGATAAAAAAACCGCCGGCTTATGCCTGGCAGGATTTGGCTTTGCGGGTGATTGCCGATCTGGGCGCGC
>DATJQC010000061.1:0-2935 GCA_035506055.1 Candidatus Nanoarchaeia archaeon
TTTCATTCGTGCGATTAGTATTAATTCGTATTAAATTAGCATTATATCCTAAAATTTGTTAATCAAAATAACCTCGAAAAATTGAAAAATAGGCACCCATTTTGCCTGTTATTATTATAGCAAATTAACCAATTATGTCAACGAAAAAAAGCTCCTTAATCTTATTTAAAATAAGCCAAAATTATGCTGATTTTTCATAAAAAAAGAAAGCTTTTATCAGCTCCCTTTTTTGATCAACAAATTTTTAAAAGCTTACTTATTCCGCCTCAATCTTTTCCAGCTCTTTTAATTCCTCGTGAAATATTTTTTCCAGCTTATTTTCGTCCTTTTCGCTGGAGGCGATCTTCTCCTTAACGCCAAAAACGACAAATTTTTCGATCAAGGTCGGATCTTTTATAAATAAAACGTAAAGATTTTCTTGAATTGAATTATCCGTCAGCCAAAGCAATTCTTTGCCGGCATTTTTCTGCTCGTCGCTAAGGAGCGAGCTGTTTTCAATTAATCCGATTATTTTTCTAGTGATAATATTTTCCATAAAAATTACTATTCGGCACCGGCCATTTTATCAATCGGGGCGCCGCCGGTAACTTTAACAGTTACTTCTATGTATTTTCCGCCGTTCTCGGCGTGCGACTCGGTCACTTCATAAGAAGAAATGTAAGCTGAACTGGTTGTTTCAACAATCGAATTTAGAGAATTTTTTCCTTCAACAATAGCCTGACCGCCTTGATAATGATCCTTGCTTTCCGCTTGAGTAACCTGATGGCTTGCGACTTTTTCAACGGTCGCGTGAGAAAAATTCTCTAAGGCGCTGGCGATAGCTTCGGCTTTATTGTGCCCGTGGCCGTGAACTTCAACAACGTGAGAAGTCGGCTCCAACCCGCCCTCAACTTGTCCCACGGCTTTAACCGATTCAAATTGCGAATGGACGTGATGAGCGTCGGCGGAAACCGCCGAACCGTTATAAGCGGAAACTAAAAGATTGTCGCCATGATCCGGGAGCGTGCCGTCAGTTTTTTCCGAAAAACTCTGGTCGGGAGAAAACTCATGCTCCTTAAAAATCATTCTCATCCCGTTGGGCAAAACGATTTTTTCAAAACTGGCCGCGTCATGTTTTACATCATCAATAAAATGCAGTCCGGCTTGCTCCGGCGTTCCGCCGGCTTGATGACTTTCCGCCGCCTGGACTTCCCCGGCCATCGCGAACCCTTTGGCAAATATCAAAAATAAGGTCGCGGCATTGGCGGCTTTTTTTAAATTAGGGTGATTCGCGAAAAATTCCGCGAACAGCGACATTTTTTTGGCAAGGGCTTTTTCCGCGAAAATATCCTCGTCCTCAATCACTTCTGCCGGCGACGCTAATTTCTCTCCAACATTATTTAACATTTCCATAAAAATTAAATTTTATTCGGTGTGTGATGCCCAATAAAAAATCATTTGGTAATTTCATTTATTTCTTTTCTGACCCGCTCCAGCTCTTTTTTATCCACTTTCTTTTTAACCAGCCGTTCAGCCATGACGGCCAGATCCTCGTCGCTAAATTTGTCGCTGCCGGGAAGACGCTCCACCGCTTCCAAGGCCTCGCTCAAATCGGAAAAATCCCCTCTTTGACGCAAAATATCTTCCCTTCGTTCAATCTCTCGCGCCACTTCTTCGTCGGACAACTCGTCTACTTCCAAATCGCCGAGGTCATCTTCGGACGAACCGGAATTTGATTCAACGGTCACTTCGGGAAAATCCGCGTAATCCTCCGGATTGCCCGCGGCGAGAAATTCTTTCAGCCGCTGCTTTTCTTCCTCTTCGCTGAAAGGCGCCACATTTTCCCGCAGCCAGCGCAAACGAATCCGCTTTCCGGCATTTTCATCCATCGCTTCAATTTCCTTCCGAACCGAATCTAACGGCAAAGATTCTTCCGGAACCGGCCTGTCGGGCTGATCGGGCGGCAAATAATTATCTTCAAAAGACATAATTAGCCGATAATATAATAACTAAAAAAATATTCTGAAAATTACTAGGATTCATCAACTCTTCTTCTGATTTGATCTTGAAGCAAAACTGTCCCGACAAATGATTTTAAAACTTTTCTTGCCTCCTTGTCAACACTTTCCGATTCCAGAGCCAATAAATTTATCATACCGATTTTTGGTCGTAAAGCACGCAAAGCTTCGGCGGAAATTGAAGTGACTTGGCTCAAATCCAGATAGCCGGGCTTTTTCGCCAAAGCCGCGGCCGCCTCCGCGTCGGCAAAATCGCCGGGGACATTATAATCCTCGGCGCGAAACTCTTTTTCCTTTTTTTCCGTGCCGGCAATTTCCGAACCGTTGGAAAATATTTCCGCTTCTTCGCCGGTCGCGGCGCTAATCAGCGGCTCGGCCGAATTATCAAAAATTTTCTCCTGACTGTCATCGGCCCGGATAATAATAATATCGCCGTCAAAACCATAAATGACTTTCTTGGCGCCGGTTTGCCGAGCGATATCTAGTTGCGCCTTTTTTATTTCCGCGAAAAGTTCATCTTTTTCCCTTGACTGACCGCGAAAATTAAGAAAGCGGCGAACTTTTTCCGACAGATCACTCAAATTGATTTCTTTTTCCTTGTCCGCGTTTTCTTTTTGAATAATAGCAGGTCTTGCCGTCCCGCCGCCGAAACGAACTAATTTATCTTCCGGTTGATATAAAACTTCGTCCAGATCGGGAATTTTTTCTTCGCGTGCGGGCAAAAATTCCTGCTCGAGAGGAACGGGCAATTTCCGGCTGATATTTAAATTTTCCTCCTTGAAGTTCATAAATTTTTTAAAGACGGCCGATTAACGGGAGAAAAACATTCCGCTGTCCTCCCAATCAGAACTTTTTTTATTTTTTTTAGCTTTATCGCCAACGGCCGGTTTTGGCGAAGACGATTTTTCTTTTTTTTCTGCAAGATCAAAATCGGGCTC
>DATJQC010000062.1:0-2421 GCA_035506055.1 Candidatus Nanoarchaeia archaeon
GAGGCTTTTGTGATATCCGAGCGCGGGATTATTTTTTTCGGATGCTAATTATCCCGAATGAGCGTTCATTAATTCCAGGTTCCCGGAATCTCCGTGCCGTCGGCGCATTTGTCATTAATGAGATTATTTTGCAGGAGAAAATCATTTTGACGCGATAAAGCGATTGTGCCGTCGGCGCAATAAGTGTTTTCGCCTGGCGGATAATCAAAGCCGCCGGTATAAACATATTTGAATCCGGCGCGCAAGGCTTGTTCGCGGGCGGTGATAATGGCAGACGTTGTCGAAGCATCGGTCATACCTTTGGCCGAAGTAAAATGGATGATCGAATTTTTTCCGGCCGCGTTCTCCGCGGCGGCTAGAAATAAATTGATAGTTGTCAAGGTGTCGCTCGCCGCCGTTAATTCATCGTTAATTTCCAAATGTTTGCCGGAAGCGACAACCGCCTGAATTTTCGCTTGCGCCAACTTGAGCGCCGAGTCCGAGATGCCGGCGCAAAAATTATTTTCCCCGTCGCCTAAATTTATTTCTACCGCATCGAGATCGGGCAGAGCGGTTTTTAACGCGGCCAAATCCAGACAGCCGTCAAAGATCATCGTGGTTCGCAACCCGCTTTGTTTAGCCGCTTTGGCCAAAGCTAAATTAAAATTATTAGCGGCAGGGGAGTCGGAATCGACCAGAGAAATTATTTTCGCTCCGGCGTTTTGCGCGTCGGCAATCACTTGGTCGGCCGAACGGGAAGGATTATTTTCCGCCTTGCCGGCTCCGCAATTCAAACAAGACGCGTCCTGGTCGACAGTTTCCAGATAATAAGCGGTAACGCCGGGCAGGAAGTGATAAAAGCCGACTTTCTCGATAGGCTCGATCGTGGCGATCGGCGGCTGGCCGGTTTTTTTGCGCGTCACGTCATTTTTTAATTTAACCGCCAGATTAACGCTCTTCACCGTGCTCTGAATCAAAATTTGCGGCAGCAAAATCAAAAAAGCCAGGAATACAATACCCGCCGCGACACTCAATATTTTTTGGAAATTTATTTTCATTGCTGTCGATATCTTAACATAAAGCCGCGATTTTTTAAATGGCCAGGCTCTTTTTATCCAACAGGAATGTTTTTAAAATTTAAGCGCTATCGCGTTTTTTGCCAAGGTTACGCGCCTTGTAAATGGCTTGTTCGCTTGATATAATGCCTTTATGATTAATTCGTCAATCAAGAAAATCAGGCGGATCGGGATCGATGCCCGCTTTTACGGTCCGCTCGGCACCGGGATCGGCCGTTATATCCAGGAAGTCGTCGATAATGTGATCAAAATCGACCGGGAAAACGAATACGTAATTTTTTTAAGCCGGGAAAATTTCGATGAATTCGTGCCGACGGAAGCGCGGATAAAAAAAGTCGCCGTCAACGCGCGCTGGTATTCCTTGGCCGAACAAATTTTCATGCCCTGGCTGATAGCCCGAGAGCGGCTGGACTTGATGCACTTCGCGCATTTCAATGTGCCGATTTTGACTCCGGTGAAATTCGTCGTGACGATCCACGATCTGATCCTGACGAAATTCCCCACTGTCCGCGCCAGCACTCTCTCGCCCTGGCTTTATAAAATAAAAAATTTTTTCTACCAAATCGTCATCGCTCTGGCCGTCAAACGCGCCCGGAAAGTCATCGCCGTCTCGGAATTCACCAAGAAAGACATTATCGGCAAGTTTAAAATCAAGCCGGACAAGATCGCGGTCACTTACGAAGGCGTGGCCAATCTGGCGCGCGGCAACGATTCGCTTTTTGTGAAAAAATTGGATGACAGCCAGACGCTTTTGAGTTATAATATAGCTGATAACTTCCTGCTTTACGCCGGTAACGCCTATCCGCATAAAAATTTGGAAGTTTTGCTGGAAGTTTTCGCTGAATTGCGCAAAAAGCATCCGGCTTTGCGTTTGGTTTTGGCGGGCAAGGAAGATTATTTTTATCAGCGCCTGAAAGCAACGGCGGCAAGATTGAATCTTTGGCATGATGCCGTGCCTGATGGCCCGGTAATTTTTACCGGTTATGTGCCGGACGTGGAATTGGAAGTTCTTTACCGGCGCGCGCTCTTCTATGTTTTTCCTTCGCTTTACGAAGGTTTTGGTTTGCCGGCTTTGGAAGCGATGGCCAAGGGCTGTCCGGTGGCCAGTTCCGATAAGTCGTGCTTGCCGGAAATTTTGGGCGACGCCGCGTTATATTTTGATCCGACCGACAAGGCTGATATGTTCATAAAAATGGATCAGCTATATTCGGATGAAGATTTGCGCCAAGTCTTAATCAAGAAAGGCCATCGGCAAGTAAAAAGATATAATTGGTGGGAATGCGCGAGATTGACTTTAGAAGTGTATCGAAGTGTCCTTATATAATGCGAATACTACGAATTGTACGCGAATACTGCGAACGACGTA
>DATJQC010000063.1:0-7409 GCA_035506055.1 Candidatus Nanoarchaeia archaeon
AACCGCCTCCGGTCAGGAATCCGAGTTGTGGCTATGAAAAATATTGATCGTTTCGTTGTCCGGCATCTTGACATTCCAATCGCCCGAAGGATCATAAACCAAGGTGCCGCCGGTCAGACGCCGGATTTGCTCGCGCAACGAACCGATCTCCCTAAAAATCCGATTTTTTTCCGTTTGCGAAAGCGGAGAATCGTATAATCGGCGGGCTTTTTCCGAGAGCTCGGCCAGTTTGGCTTCAGCGGATTTGCCGGCGAAAAAATCAGCGGCATCGATATAATCTTCGCTGCTTATCGGCTTACTCGCCGTGCCGCCCGCTTCTGAGCCGCCGCCAAAAGCGATTAGACGTTCACCGGAATGCGCCAAAATTTTATCCAAATCGCG
Organism: Candidatus Nanoarchaeia archaeon; assembly: GCA_035506055.1. Lineage (GTDB taxonomy): Bacteria > Patescibacteriota > Patescibacteriia > Patescibacteriales > WJLG01 > JAQTUZ01. The sequence goes on from DATJQC010000063.1 coordinate 382, forward strand.
GATGGCTTCGGTCGCGGCCTCACCCTGATTGATATTTCGCGAATCAGCTTCAAACCGATGACCGGCCGATGATTCGGCGCGCCAAAGATCAGCCTGATTAGCCGCGGATTTCCCCCAAATGATTTCTTTGGCCTCTTTTCTCGATTGTCTTTTTTCCGCCAGGCCGCAGCCAACCGAAGTTTCTTCCGTCTTTTCGGCCGCCGGAGTAGCGTAAATATCCTCCCTGAACGCCATAGTTTTATAATTATTTTATCGCTAAGAAGGTCAGCGCGAAAAAAACATGCCGTCGTCTTCCCAAGCATTGGCTTTGCCTGATTTATTTTTTTTGTTATTTTTATCTCTTGCTTCCCGTCCGCCATTAGCGTCTGATTTTTTCTCGTCTGCCAAGTCAAATTTCGGTTCAGTTTCCGCCTCGTCTATCTCTTCTTCCTGGTCGGCAGTTGCTTCGGATTCATCGTCTTCGGCGGATTCTTCTTCGCCGATCTCCTCGGCCGATTCTTCGGGCGTTTCGATTTTTTCTTCCGTCTCCTCTTCGGCCTCCTCGTCTTCATCTTCCTTGTCCGCCATAGCTTCCGCGGAGGCGTACTCGCCGGTAAAAACCACGGCATCGTCATCCGGCTTGTCCGCCGTAGTTCCGCCCAGCGGAACGAAGGCGGGCGCTTCGCCCAAGCTGTTTTCTTCACCCAGGAAATTTTCCGGCATCTTGGTTTTAGCCCGGTCATGCAGAGAAGCTCCGGCAATCGGTTGGCTGGCCATCGCCTCATATTGCGATTGGGTAATCATAATTTCCCGCGGCTTGGCGCCATTGGACGGGCCGATGATCCCGGCTTCTTCCAATTCATCGAGCAATCTGGCGGCGCGGGCATAGCCGACCGATAAACGGCGCTGCAGCATCGAGGCCGAAGCCTTGCCGGATTTGATAATCAATTCCTTGGCTTCGGCCAGCAATTCGTCTTCGTCGCCGGTCTGGCCGTCGATCCCGACCGAAGCGATGCCGTGCACCGATTGTTTTTCGGTGACGCCATCGACATATTCGAAATCGCCGCCTTTATCTTTGATATAATCGACGATCCGCTTGATCTCATTGTCGGAAACATAAGCGCCTTGCAATCTTTTCGGTTTGGAAATTTCCGGCGTCTGGAAAAGCATATCGCCCTTGCCCAGAAGTTTTTCCGCGCCCATGCCGTCCAGAATAGTTTTGGAATCAATGCTCGACGCGACCGAAAAAGCGATGCGCGCCGGCATATTGGCTTTGATCAAACCGGTGATGACATCGACCGAAGGCCGCTGCGTGGCCAGCACCAAATGAATACCGACCGCGCGGGCCATCTGCGCCAGGCGGATGACCGAGGCTTCGATATCGCGGCCGGCCGCGACCATCAAATCCGCCAACTCATCGACGATAAAAATAATATAGGGCATTTTCTCGCGGGCGGACGCGTTATAAGCCTGGATATTTCTCTTTTTAAAATTCTGCAGCACTTCGAAGCGGCGATCCATTTCATTCAAGCACCAGCGCAAAGCATTGATCGTTTTTGGGACGTTGGTAATGACCGGCGTTAACAAATGCGGAATGCCGTCATAAACGGTGAGCTCGACCCGCTTCGGGTCAACCATGATGAAACGCAAATCTTCCGGATTATTTTGATACAAAAGCGAGACGACGATCGAATTCAGACAAACGGATTTTCCCGAGTTGGTCGCGCCGGCGACAAGGAGGTGCGGCATGCGAGTGATATCATAACACCAGGAAACACCAGCCACGTCCTTGCCCAAAGCGATGGTCAGATTATTTTTCCTCGCTTTGAATTCGCCCGATTCCAAAATTTCTTTTAGGCCGACGATCGCTTTCGTCTTATTCGGCACTTCCACGCCGACCAAAGGTTTGCCCGGAATCGGCGCTTCGATTCTGATCGGATGGGCCGACAGGGCGAGCGCCAAATCATTGCTTAAAGTGGTAATTTTGGAAAGTTTCACGCCTTCGGCCGGCCGAAAAGCGTATTGGGTGACGGTCGGTCCGACTTGGGTTTCCGCCATGGCTACCGGAATTCCGAAATTTTCCAACGTGCGCTGAATGATCAAGGAATTATTCTTGATATCGCCGGAAGTCGGCTTGCTCGAGTTGCTGTCCAAGAGTTCAAGCGGCAGATCGATTTTTATCTTATTGGTTTTCCAAATTTCCCTTTCCGTCATCTTTCTCGCCGGCTGTTCCGATCCGCCGGCAAATTCTTTTTCTTCCTGTTCATTTTCCGCCGGTTTACCTTCCGTCGCCCGGGCAAAAGAAGGTTCTTCCGTCTCTTCCGGCTCCTCATCGCCCGCTTCCTCGATAATACTTTTTTTGGTGAATAAATTTTCCTCGCTCTTGACCTCGGCTTCCTCTTCTCTTTCGCGGCCGCCGAACAGCCGGCCGAACAGGGCGCGGAACGGATGCGCGGTTTTGGCGAAAACGCTTTCGCCGCCGATCAATTTCAAAAGCGAAGTATTAAAAATCAGCAGGCCGGAAACGACCAGCAAAGCGAACAGTACCACCAGGCCGCCCCAAAAGCCCAAAACCTTGATGAAATTGGAGGCGAGGAATAAGCCGACATAACCGCCGCCCGCTCCGGTCTTGAGCGAATCATTCCATTCGGAAAGCGGAATAAAAATCTGGAAAAAAGCCTGCAAGGCGATGAACGCCAGAAAAATCCCCAGAATTCCGGCGCCGCGAAAATAGGTCCGGTCCCTCTTATATAAGAGAAAACCCCACCAAAATAAAAGCAGCGGAAAAAGCCATTTGCCCCAGCCAAAAGCCAGAGTCTGGCCTCGCGCCAGATAGCGGCCGAAAGTTCCGGCCAGATCGAACAAACCGAGCAGGCAGAGCACGGCCAAAATCATAATAAATAAAACTAACAAACTTTTTTTGGTTTCCGAACTGATCTCCAGATCGGGAATCTCCACGTAATCAAACGGATTTTTGGATTTTTTGCGGCGCGCCATACGGACCAATTACAAATTAAAAATTATAAATTTTTTACTAAAGGGGGGATTTGTCCCTTCCTTGTTAATATTATAATATCACAAAGAAAACATTAAAAAAAGACGTTTTTTTCACCGTCTTGATTTATTTGTCCCGGAAGCCCTTGCGGAAAATTCTAACGTCACCACCCTCCTTTGGTTCCGCCAGAATTTCCCGCAGGGGATTCCCAAATTTATTTGATTTCGGCCGAATCCGCCTTTGGCGATTCCGCCGCCGGACGCCTTTTTGAATAAATTTTTTTTGCCAGCCATCCGGCTAAAATGACGAATATTCCTCCTGCCGCGATCAGTATATATATAGTAGCCGAGGAATTATTTCCGCCGGCGGGCATTGTCCAGGCCGAGGAGCCGGTGGCCGCGCCTAAAATTTGTCCGATGGCGTCGGGGCCGGAAGAGGCGATTGCCAAATCTGTCTGGGCGCGAGGCATAATGGCCAGGCCGCCGGAAACGGAAGTTAACAGTCCGGTGGCTGTTACTTTCGCGCCGGCCTTGAGGCTGGACGCGGAAAGATTGGCGGAGGCTTTGAGATAAACCTTGAAATCAGCCGAACCGTCGAACAAAGTAATTTGCGAACCGCTTTTGCTTTCCACTTCGCCTTCGGCCCGCGCGAATTTGTCCAGATTGTCGGCGATAAAATCAGCGGCCATGATTTTTTCCGGCGCGGGCAATGTTCCGGCCGAAATAATTTTGATATCGGCCGCGCTTTTGGTTTTTAAATATTTGTCCGCGGCTGATCCGCCGATTACGCCGCTGACCGAAACAAGATCGCCGATTTTCAGCGCGGGAAAATTTTTATAATAATTATAAATCTTAACCGCCGGCGAATCAGTGGCGAGCAAAAGATAAAAATATTGGCTGCCAAAAACTCCGGGCAAAACCAAAACCTGCCCGCGGAGCTTGAGGCCGGCGCCTAATTTATAGCGGTTGAGCGGCTTAACGGCGGAAAGCGGCGCGGCCGGCGATGAAACTTTTTTAACCGTGCCGGCCGATTTCGTTCCGTTCAATGCTGCTTTTGCGGCGGCAATTGCTACGATCGCCGGCGGCTTGGCGGCCGCGGCAATTGATTTTTCGGGCAAGGCCAGCGGCGCGCCGTTAGCCGCAATCTTATCATTGCCGGCCGCGATGAGCGATGAACCGGTGACTTTAATAATTTTATTCAACGTCGCGGTTTCTTCCCCGTCGCTGGCGGCCAATTTAATCTGATAATTGCCCGGCTGGATAAAGATGTGGCTGACGATTTCCGAATCGAATTCTTCGCCATTGCCGAAGTCCCAGGAAAAAATAAGCGGATCGCCGTCTTCGTCATAACTGTCCGAGGCGTCAAAATCCGCGGCCGCGCCGGCAACAATCTTGGCCGGCGCGGAAAAGCTGGCCGTGGGCGGATGATTAACCGGCTTAATCTGATTGGCCGCGCCCGGCGTCGGGCTCATGCTCCAAACCCAGTGGTCAAGCAGCAGCGAATTATTCAAAAACTTTTTCGTCGCGCTGTTAGCTCGCGCCAAATCCAAATTCGCCGTATCCACGTAGCTCAAGCCTTCCTCGGCCGCGTCGTATTGGAGCGATTGCGCGGCGCGGGATTTACCCGGCGCGAATAATTTTATCGTTCCGCCGTTATTGTCCAAAACCAAATTGCTTTCCGACCGATAAAGCGGCCAATAAGCCTGCGGCGCCAGCTGGCGGGTCAGATTGAAAAATTTGCCGAACTCATAGCCGCGGCCGCCGGCGATTTCGATTTTATATCCGGTCAAATCGACCGCCGCGGCCGAATTATTATGGAGCTCGATGAATTCGCTGTTTCGATCCGAACCGATCGGATTGGGAAAAATTTCCGTGATCGCGATCGGACAAGCCGCGCTGTCGCTGGAACTGGCGCTGCCGCCGGCATCTTCCCGGGGGCTGATGATGTTCGGTTTGCCCTTGGTCGGCGTTTCGCTGATCGCATAACTGTCTTTATCGAACGAATTTTTTTGTCCGTCAATTTTTAGATCAGCCGATTCGCCTTTGCCCGGAGCGGGCGCGTTGTTATCCGGCTGATCGCCGAATTTTCCATAAGTGACTTTATCGATCAAATTTTGCGTATCGCTGTATAAATTTATTTCGTCGCCGTCGTTATTCAGCGCGCCCTTGAATTTTTCCGCCACGAAAAAATAATAATTATCGGCGTCGAAGCCGCCGGACAAGGGAGTCGCCGCGCCCGAGCCGTCGCTGATCGTCCAGCCAGCAAGCGATATTTTTCCGCCGCTCGGATTATACAATTCCACCCATTCGTTTTCGCCCGGGCTCGGATTGCTTACAAACTCATTGATCAAGACATCGCCATGGCGGTAAATCGGCGCCGAAGAGCCGCCCGCGGCCGCGGCCGGTTCGGTCGTTGGCGCGGCCGGACTTTCCTCGCTCGCGCAATCATTGGCGGCTCCGGGCGTGCCGCCGGGATCCAGGCTGGTTTGCCAGTCATTGCCGCAACGTTCGGCGGTTCGCCGGCTGGCCGCGTCGCCGGCGGCGCTGCCGTTCCATTTCCAGCCCTGGGAAAAATCGGCCGCGTCGATGACATTTCCCTGATCATCCTTTAGCAGCAAAGATTCTCCGCCGTTACCCAAGGCGCCGACGTTATAATCATAAAGCAGGTCGGCCTGGGGCAAGGGCGTTACGGTACTGACTTTTCTTTCCAGCAAAAAATAATCTCCGGCGAAAATATTTCCGCTCAAATCAATCTTCGGCGAGCCGTCGGCGGCCGAAATGCTCCAGCCGGTCAGATCGATATTTCGCGCTGATAAATTTTTCAGCTCGATCCACTCGTCGTTCGTGCTCGAAGCTCGACCCATCCAGGCGATCTCGTTCAGCATTGCCGCGCCCGCCGCGGCCGCCAGGCAATTTTGGCAATAAAAAAATCCTGAGCACAACAAAAAGCCCAAGATAAAAAATATTTTCCCCTCAAAATATTTCATACAAAAATATTTTAGCAAATCTAAAAACTTTTGTCACGTTTTCTTTAAAAACCAAATAATGTGTTATAATAATGTAGACAGGAGGGTGAATTACCGATTGCCTAAATTTTATGTTCAACGAGCAACAACTGAAAAATATCCTGACTTGCGCCGGAATAATCAGCGCCGAAGAATTCGATAAATTGTCCCGCGAAGCCGAGGAAAACGACAAGAAGATCGACGATCTGCTCTCGGAAAGGAAAATCATCGGCACCGAGGATCTGGCCAAAGAAACGGCCAAATATTTCAAGGTGCCGTTCGTCAATCTGAAAGAGCAGACGATCCAGAAAGAAGCCCTGCTCAACGTTCCCGAACCGATCGCGGTCGCCCACGACCTGATCGCCTTCGCCCAGGAAGGAAATGTTTTGAAAATCGCCGCGCTTGATCCGGAAGATCTGGAAATTTTCGATTTTTTGCGGAAAAAAACCGACAAAGAAATCGAAGTATATTTAACCACTCCCGAAAGCGTCAAAGAAGGCTTGAAACAATACCGCGAAACCATCAACACCGAAATCAAAAATTTCTGCGAGCCGAAAAAAGATAACGAGGGATTCGATGTCACCGAGCCGGAAGAATTGGAAAAGATCGCCAAGAATCTGCCGATCATCCGGATCGTCAATGATCTTTTGGAATACGGGATGTTCCGCGACGCTTCCGACGTGCACATCGAGCCGGAAGAAAACGACGTGGTTGTCCGCTATCGCATCGACGGCATTCTCTACAACGTGATGACGTTGGATAAAAACGTCCAGCCCGGCATCGTCGCCAGAATCAAAATCCTCTCCAATTTGAAAGTCGACGAACACCGCCTGCCCCAGGACGGCCGCTTCAAAGTTTATACCGACAAATACCGCGTCTCCTGCCGCGTCTCGATCATCCCCACCTTTGACGGCGAAAAAATCGTCTTGCGGCTGCTTGATGAAAAAGCCCAGGCGCTGAGTTTGGAAAATCTCGGCTTTTTGACGGAATCGCTCGAGATGGTAAAAAGAAATATCACCAAGCCGCACGGAATGATCATCGTCACCGGAC
>DATJQC010000064.1:0-3268 GCA_035506055.1 Candidatus Nanoarchaeia archaeon
AATTCAAAATCCTGTTCTTCTTGGCGTTAAGATGGCTCATGCGGAAAAAATAAGCGGTCGAAGTCGCGGTCTTGTCCATATCCGGCTTAAAACTATTCGTGTCAACTGCCGTGAATTGTTTCATATACCCGACAAAGCCGCTGAAAGCCTTGGGTTTATTGAAAACTTCTTTATCAGCCAAATAAACGAATCTGATTTTGAATTCAAAGGCCACCTTGCCGGATTTTTTCTCAATGCCTTCCACTCTTTTTTTCTGTTTCGGTTTCAGATTCATCATCTTTAAGGCATCATCTTTCTTTTCTGTTTTTCCATCAGACTCGACCGAGCCCAGCACCGCGTTATGGACTCCGGAGATCACCCCCAAAGCGGCATCGGCGCCATAATGCAAAAGATTCTTCTTGAATTTCGGTTTTTCTCCCAGTATTTTACTGACTTCTTTATCCAATTTTTCAACCCAATCAAAACCAGTCGGCACGATCAACAGCTGATACCAGAGATTTTCTCCCGGCCGCAAACTGGAACAGAGATCCATCAGCGCCGCCATCGGATCCTTGAAATGCGTTTCCGGCTCCCCTATCATGTGCTCAAATTCTTCATAAGTCTTGATCGGATAAGCGTCACCTTCCACCAAAATAAATTCCGCGCCCATCAAATCGTATTTATCGCTGGGAAAGCGCACGTCCTTGAACGGCGTGGTGTAATCATCGACCTCGGTAATTTCCGCGTCCGGATATTGCGCGTAAATGGCCGACTCCACCAAATCGCGCTGGGGAATCGGCGTGCGGATCAGAAACTGAGTGTAACCGCCGGTGCTGATAATCTCGAAAGAAAATGGCAGCTGAAATTTGCCGTCCCAATACTTATCGATCAGATTCAGCGACCCGTGCGCTCCGGCCAGATAAGCGAACAGATTTTCCACGGCTTTGGGCGATTGTTCGTTGCCGCGGGGAATATCGATCGCCAACAAGGTGAATTTGGCGTTTTTGTCATACCACTGATTTTGGCGGTAGTAAATCCAGAGTTCGAAAGCGCCCCAGAGAAAAGCGATCGCGATCGGAATCCAGCCGAAATAAAAAATAAACTTAGCCAAAATCACATCGGCCGGCTGCATAAAAAAATTCGTTAGCCACGAAAAATCAATGACAATATTCATAAACTTGGCTTAATCTCGCTGAAGATATTTTAACATTTTTTTCCTCGGTCTGCAAATCAAAAAAATAAAAATAAAAAAGCCTTGGGCGGAATTAATTTTTTCCACACAAGGCCTTTAACTAAATGGCAAGCCGCCAATAAAGATTGACTGGCATAAGCCGAAAAATCAACTCTCGTTTCTGCCAATTATACCGCGAACTGGTTCGCTCTTGGGTTGAATCGGAGCAAAACCACTCACGGTTGGGATATTGCTCAATTTCCTTGCAGACCTGAACCTTAATCTCGGTTTGGATTGTCTTGATTACCAAGCTAAGGTCCCGGACACAACGCCAGAGATGCGGTTTGGCGGCGACGACCCAAATTTCTTCAATCCCGTTTCGTCTAACCCAGCAAACGGTATCGACGGCAAAACGAAGCGTCGTTGACAAACCGCCCAAACTTCTCTGCTGCTCAACATCGGCAGGCAAGGGAACATCGCAATTTGTAAAAATGGGCGCTTCCAACTCGCGGGATTTCTGGGCGGCGATTTCCGCAATTCGACGATTGGACCGAATGGTCGACGGAGCTCCGAAAGGAAAAGCGACAATTCCTGATTTCAAAGTGCACCTCCTGTTTTTAACCGTCAATTTTATTCATGCCGTTCAGAATATTTAAACAAATTTTTTCAACTTTGTCCATCACGAAGACTTAAAATAAAAGGACAAGGCCTCTTGCATCGTCCTTTATATAACACTTTATGCTCTTTGTTCTATGCTCTCATGCTCGATGATTACATCATTCCCATTCCCCCGTTTTCATGCCCGCCGCAGGCGCAATTCTTGTCTTTCGGTTTTTCACAGATGACAGCTTCGATGGTCAAAAACATGATCGCGGCCGAGGCGGCGTTCTCCAGCGCCGTGCGGACGACTTTGGTCGGGTCGACGATGCCGGCTTCGAACAGATCTTCAAACCGATCGTCCATCGCGTTGTAGCCGATATTGCGTTTCTTATCGTCTTTCAACAGAGAATTTTCGCGGATGATATTGTAGAGAATCAGCGAGCCGTCCTTGCCGGCATTCTTGGCAATCTGCTTGATCGGTTCCAAAATCGCATTGTCGATAATCTTCGCTCCCGGGTCAGCTTCTTTCTTGCCGCCGATTAAATTAGTGAAGATATCGCTCGCTTTGGCCAGGGCCAAGCCGCCGCCGACGACGATGCCTTCTTCCTGGGCGGCACGCGTCGCGTTCAAAGCGTCCTCGATGCGGTCTTTTTTTTCTTTCATTTCCGTTTCGGTAGCCGCGCCGACTTTGATGACGGCCACGCCGCCGGCCAATTTCGCCAAGCGCTTCTTTAATTCTTCGCGGTCAAAATCCGATTCGGAAATTTCAATCTGATTCTTTATTTTTTCAATATGCTCTTTTATTTTCGGCGCTTCGCCCTTGCCATCGACAATGGTCGTCGCGTCTTTGGAAGCGATCACGCGGCGAGCCCGGCCCAAATCAGCAATCTCGGCATTTTCCAATTTCAAACCCAATTCTTCGGAAATAAACGCGCCGCCGGTCAAAATCGCGATATCTTCCAGCATGGCCTTGCGGCGATCGCCGAATCCCGGAGCCTTAATTCCGAGAACATTAAAGGCGCCGCGCATTTTATTAAGAATGAAAGTCGCCAAGGCTTCGCCTTCGATATCTTCGGCAATCACCACCAAATCTTTTTTGCCGACCGCCACCATCTTTTCCATTAGCGGCAAAATTTCCGCTATTGCTCCAATTTTTTTGTCAGTGATCAAAATATAAGGATCTTCCATTTCCGCTTTCATCGTTTCCGCGTTAGTCACCATGTGCGGCGTGACATAGCCCTTGTCCAATTGCATGCCTTCGACGACTTCGACTTCCACGCCGAACGACTGTCCTTCTTCCACGGTAACCACGCCGTCGCGGCTGACCTTGGTAATCGCTTCGGCGATTTTTTCGCCGATCGCTTTGTCATTGGCCGAAATCGAAGCCACTTGCGTGATTTCTTCTTTGGTGGAAATTTCTTTGCTGGAAAGTTTTAATTTTTCCACGATGTCCGCCACTTTTTTCTCAATGCTTTTGCGCAGTTCGATCGGATTGACGCCGGAGGAAACCAATTTCAA